>CANTYJ010000028.1 GCA_947854175.1 uncultured Turicimonas sp.
TAGGCGTAAGCCAACAGATTTACAGTCTGCCCCCTTTAGCCACTCGGGCACCCCTCCGACTAAAGAAAGTGTGATTCTAATAGACTTTTATAAGATTGACAACTCGTAAATAATTCCAGCGATCATTGTAATCCAACCAAACCTCACTAAAGGGCGAATCCACGGCTTTCGTGTCGTTTCGTGTTTATTGAGCAGGCGTAATGCTTTTTCTTTTTCAGCAGGATCTTTTATATAAGCAAATACAGCCATCTGCTCTCCCCTTGAGCTCAAGGCCAAGAAGATACAAGTCAAACCCAAGTCGCTTAGAGACTGCCCCCAAAGTTTCTCTGTAAATTCGTACAAAAACTGAGCACAAGTCACAGATGACAAGAGATAAAGACCTAAGCCCCAGTAATAAGCAACTTTCGTTTGCCGAATTGGGATTTTTCTTGGAGAATTGTAAAAATTATCTTTTTTATTCATGTAATTACTTAAATTTATCGATCTTTTTCTTCTTTAATAATTTCAGCGTCTACCACCTGCTGTTTCATTTTAATCAGACGACCGGAGCGGCCGGAATGACTATCGGGCTCTCCTTGTTCTTCATAATTTGTATCAAATTTATCGTCTGAAGATTCATTTTTATTAAATATTCCTGCTACCCAGCGAGAAGCAGCCAGTAATGCGCAGATCCCGAAGAATCCTAATAAAAGAGCACTCAGGACAGGGATAATAAACATTGCAAGAACAATGACAACAGCTGCTGCCGCAGCTATCCAAATGTATTTCTTAATTTGATAGTTCATTAAATTCCCAAATAAATAGATGAAAGCTCACTAAAGAATTCTAATGTAAGTGAATTAATAGGGAAAACACATAATTATTTTGTTAATAATTCCGACAAAACACCTAATGCAATGCTTATAAAGGACCAGCTAAATAAGAAATTAACTCTTTCAAGGTATACTCTACGACTATCTTTAATTTGGTACAGATCCATCCGGATCTTGAGGAAAAAATGACAAACAATGATTTGATGGTCCTTCCGGACGTTCAATCCTCTTTAGACCGACGCAATCTCCCGATTGAAAAAGTGGGAGTAAAAGGAATAAAAGCACCTATTTTGGTCAAATCAGCCGCCGGCGCCCAACATACTGTTGCAGATATTGAAATGTATGTTGCTCTTCCTGCTGACAAAAAAGGGACTCATATGTCCCGCTTCTGGACATTGATTGAAAGCGTCAACAAACCCTTCTGTCCTGTTCTTTTAACAGATGTCATGGCCCAAATGCTTTCATCTTTGAGAGCAGATGCTGGATATATCCGTTTAGTTTTCCCTTACTTCATTGAGAAAAAAGCTCCGGTTTCCGGTCTTTCAAGCACAATGAATTACCGTGTAGAACTCATTGCTGAGGCCAAAGACGGACACACTACAATCACTCAAAAGGTAGCAGCTCCTGTCACGAGTCTTTGTCCTTGCAGCAAAGAAATTAGTAAATATGGTGCGCATAATCAACGTTCTCATGTAACGATTGCGGCAGAAGTTGATACGAATTTCCCGATTGATAAACAAGTTGAGATGATTGAGTCCAGTGCTTCTTGTCCTGTATGGGGATTGTTGAAGCGCTCTGATGAAAAATATGTGACAGAAAAAGCTTATGAGAATCCTAAGTTCGTTGAGGATCTTGTAAGAGATGTTGCTCTCAGATGTCAGGATGAGCCTGCTATTAAGGCATTTGTAGTCGAAGCTGAAAACTTTGAATCAATTCACAACCATTCTGCGTATGCCTGCATAACACATCGTAAGAATTTGGAAGATTAATTAATTCACAACATGTTAAACACTCAAAAAGAATTCGTCTCGGACCTTTTCGAGAAAGCTTTAAAAGAAATCGGTGCCCCTGAGACTACAAAAGTTATCTTGGAAAAACCGCGTCAAGCTGCTCACGGTGACATTGCATGCACAGTGGCGCTCCAATGCGCCAAGCCCATGAAAAAGTCACCTCGTGAGATAGCTACGCAACTTGTGGCAATTATTCAAAAAGAACCTGGAGCAGACAAGTTCTTTAAAAATATTGAGATTGCGGGCCCCGGCTTCATCAATATGACATTGTCTGATGAAGCCAAGCAATCTGTAGTCCGAGCAGTTTTATCTCAGGGTATGACTTTCGGTGTCAAACCTCAGGATCCTGAAAAAACGGTTCTTATTGAGTATGTTTCAGCTAATCCGACCGGCCCTCTTCATTTAGGGCATGCACGTCAGGGAGCGCTCGGCGACGTTCTCACGAATTTGTTCAGGACTCAAGGATGGAAAGTTACCCGTGAGTTCTATTACAACGATGCCGGAGTCCAAATCCAAAAACTCACAGACTCCGTCAGGGCCCGTGCCAAACAACTTCTAGGTGAAGCCGTAGAGTTCCCTGAAGACGGTTATCAAGGCGAATACATCAAAGATATCGCCAAAAAATATTTGGATAAAGAATCTTTTGAAACTTTTGACGGGAAACAGATTACCGGCTCAGGCGATGTTGACAACATTGAAAATATTCGCCGATACTCCGTTGCATACTTAAGAAACGAGCAATACGCCGATCTTCAGGCCTTTGGTGTATCTTTTGATAACTATTTCCTTGAGAGCTCTCTGTATACAGACGGAAAAGTCAAAGAGGCTGTTGCTGCAATTGATGCTGCAGGGAAACTCTATGAAGACGATGGCGCTCTTTGGTTCAAATCAACTGATTACGGCGATGATAAGGATAGAGTTGTTAAGAAAAAAGACGGTACTTACACATATTTCGTTCCGGATGTCGCCTATCACCTGAACAAATTCGGAAGAGGCTTCAAAAAAGCTTTAAATATTCAAGGCACTGATCACTTCGGCACGGTTGCCAGAGTTAGAGCCGGTATTCAGGCTGCTTCTTCCGCCTTCGGCTTTGATGTTCCGAAAGATTTTCCCTCTTACCTTTTACACACAATGCTTCACGTTGTTAAAGACGGGCAGGAAGTTAAGATGAGTAAACGGGCAGGAACTTACGTAACTTTGAGGGATCTAGTTACCTGGGTTGGTAAAGATGCAGCACGTTTATTCCTCGTTAATCGTAAGAGCGACGCGGAATTTAACCTGGATATCGATTTAGCTCGTAGTCAGTCAGATGAAAATCCGGTTTATTATCTGCAATACGCTCACGCAAGAATTTGTTCAATTCTTGTTCAAGCCACTGAAAAGGGATATTCTGTTCCAGCTGAAAAAGAAGCCACAGAAACTGATTTATCTGTTTTGACTTCACCTTCAGAGCTTACTTTGATGAATGCACTGTCTGATTATCCTTCTGTATTACAAGCTTCAACAGACGAACTAGCACCTCATACACTAGTTTCTTATTTATCTGATTTAGCAAGCAAGTTCCATTCCTTCTACAATTCTGAGAGAGTTCTCGTTGAAGATGAGAAACTTAGAAATGCAAGGATTGCATTGCTTCTTGCGGTTAGACAGGTATTCCGGAACGGTTTAGCCATTTTAGGTTTATCAGCACCGGAAAGACTTGACCGTGAAAACAAAGAGTAAGGAAGAATAATGGCAAGCAAAGGCGGATTTGGAACCTGGTTTTATGGTTTTTTAGTCGGAGGTGTTGTTGGGGTCGGAGCTTGTGCTGCAGCAGCCCTTTTCATTACTAACGCTCCAATTCCTTTTATCAATAAAGTGAATCAGGCAAGCGAACGAATCAATCCGATTGCAAACGGCTCTATCCCGGATCCCAATGCGGCACTTTCCGGAGCCTCCGGTACCCCAACCAATGCTCCGAAAAGCAAGGTGGTTACGGTTGAATCTCAAGCAGATCAACCTGCTAATGAGACAGTTCAATCTAAACCTGCTGAGGAAAGTTACCGTTACGTTGTACAGGCCGGTGCTTTTAAATCAGAAGCTGAGGCGGAGAATATGAGAGCTGAGCTTGGCTTATTAGGCTTTGAGTCCCGTATTATTAAGCGAGAAGATAAAGGAACTACTTGGTACCGTGTTCGATTAGGACCATACGGAACGAATCAGGAAGCAAACGATGTCAAGACGAGGTTGCTTCAAAACTCCGTTAAAGCAACCGTTGGCCGGGTTAAATAAATGCTACAAACGCAGTCTTGAGACTGCGTAATTTTTTGATTGGTATTAATCCTCATTTCAGAATAACCACTTAGTATTTCCAAAATAATTTCTTATATGGATAAAAGACTTATGTTTAGACGTGCATTACTTATTGCATCCTTGGCTATCGTGCCGACTCTTAGTTTCGCATCCCCTGAAGCACCTGTCGAAGGAAAGGACTTCCTCAGTGTTAAACCGGCAGTTCAAACACAAAACCCAAAGAAAATTGAAGTGTTAGCCTTTTTTGCATATACATGTCCCCATTGCTATACCTATGAGAAAACATTGGAGCCCTGGGCTGCAAAATTGCCGTCTGATGTTGAATTCAAAAGAATACCTGTGAACTGGACCAATAAAACAAAGCATCTTACTCAGACTTACTATGCTCTGGAGCAATTGAAAAAGATTGATCCGTATCACGAAATGATGTTTAACGCCGTTATCAAAGAAGGCAGAGACTTTCCTGATTTGGAAAGTGTTGCCGATTATCTCGCCCAGAACGGCTTAAACAAAGAAGAGTTCCTAAAGGCAGCGAAGTCTTTCTCGGCCAACATGAACACAGAAAAGGCGAGAAAGACCTGGATGGCTTACGGTATCGACGGAACTCCCTGCAATGCAATTAACGGCAAATACATTGCAGCACCTCATTTAGCAGGTACACGTGAGGGTGCTATACAGGTTATGGATTTCCTAATTTCTAAAGAAAGACAGTCAATGCATAAGTAATTTATAGCAAGCCAAAATAACTGAACTCTCCGACTGATAGATATTGTCAGCCGGAGACTTTTTTATCTGATTGGATGGACGAAATCAGATACGGATTCCTTTAGAGATTTACATACTCAAATGAAAGTTGTGAACATTAAGTTCTATTTATTAAAATTAATCGAATTGAGTTCATAAACCGAACAAACACAGGAACAAATATGAATATATTTCTCACGGGTGCTTCCAGCGGAATCGGTGAAGCCTTAGCAAAAGAGTTTGCTGAAAAAGGGGCTTCTCTAGGCTTGGTCGCCAGAAGAAAAAATCAACTTGACGAAATTATTGCTAAGTTACCTCACCCTCATTTACATAAAGCGATTGTCTGTGATGTAACAGATCGGGAAAAGCTTATTGAAGAAGCAAGAAAGTTCGATAAAGAATGTGGTGGTGTTGACATAGCAATAGCCTGTGCTGGTATTTCTATCGGCGTTAAAACGCAGTTTAAAGAGGATTTGGAAGTATTTGATTCTGTGTTTGAAACGAATGTTCTGGCAATGGCATCAACTTTTCATGCTTTCGAGCAACCCATGATGGAACGAAAACGCGGTACATTAGTTGGAATTGCCAGTGTTGCCGGTATCCGTGGCCTTCCTGGTAGTGAAGCCTACTGCGCCAGCAAGTCAGCGGTAATTACCTATTGTGAAAGCCTTCGTGTGGAAATGAAAAAACATGGAGTTGATGTAGTTACGATTTCCCCGGGCTTTGTTAAAACACCGTTGACAGCTAAGAACCCGTATAAAATGCCTTTTCTTCTGACTCCCGAGGAATTTGCTAAAGAAGCGGCCAAGGCAATTTTTGAGCGTAAGTCCTATGTCACAATTCCTTGGCAGATGGGAGTTCTCTCGAAAATTTTAAGAATCATTCCAAATTGTTTGTTCGACAAGATTCTTGCCTCTCGCAAACAGAAGCCTAGGAAAACGCAAAATTCTGAAGAAAAATAAATTAATTATTATTGCTTAGGGACGTTCTATTTCTGATTGCTTGAAAATAAAGACAAAACTGGCCTAAAAATGAAAAAGGGGCGTCCGTTTTGCATAATTGAATCTGCAACAACATACAAATCACCCATTCTGACTAAGTATTTTACACCTTCTTTCAACTTCCGCTGGATTTTTTCGGATATTTTGAGAAACATCTGGATAAATCCTTTAACCGTTTTTGTAAAGTAGATCAAAGTTGTATATGAACGGAGAATACAACTATTATCTGAAGAACAAAAGAAAGAAAATCGCCGAATCTCCTCAGTTAGATGCAGAATAGAGCATGTCTTCGGTTTGATAGAAGGTGCATTCAAGGGTTAGTCACCAGAGCCATTGGAATTAACAGAGCAATGGAGATAGGCGCTGACCGCTTGGGTATACAACCAATATCGATATTACCAGCTGACATCGTAGTTGAATAACCTTTTTGAATCCAAATAATCGAGAGATTGGTGCGCCCAAAATACAAAAAGTCAATAAAAATGGGGATGTTGCAAAATTCGACTTTTATCGGATTAGCATTTCCCCTTTCTTTTATACCCCTTTTTTGCTATTTCGTTAGGCTGCAATTTTGTCTTCTTTTCCATACGTTTTTTTATCCTTTTAGCTGAAGGTTTTTTAAAACACTCTGCTTTAAGACCTTCTGGAGCTTTCCAATAGAACGGCAAAACGCCGGAGACGACAAACCTCAAATACTTTCTTATATTCATAGCCATACAAGTTAAGGCAAATTCAACTGTTACACGTTCCATTGATCTTCGTCTGAACCTTTTGTAAGCCATATTTTGCTTGATAACTCCAAAAGCTCCTTCAACTTGACAACTCCTATTGACTCTAATTTCTATTCCTTCCGGAGCTAGTAGTCTGTCTCTTGCTTGTTGTTTCAACCGGGCCCAACGAGGTTGAATCTCAAAAATCCGATACCCTTCTCGTTTGATTTTTAAATACCGTTTGCAATAGGCTTCAAAATCACAGGTATTGCAATTTTTTACCAAGAAGAAAGCCCAGCCCGGCTTTGGAGAGATTCCGTCATAACAATCGATCTTCTCTCCCATGCGCTCTCCCAAACATCGTATTGTTTGTTCATCAATATATTCATAAGTAGCAGGATTTCTTCCGGTCTTCTCCCCATTCCATGCGGTATATTTGATGAAAGCTTGGATTCCTTTCTGTTCACAGTATTCATAATTACTAAAACTTCCATAACCTGCATCCGCACAAAGCTTCTTGGGAAAGGTTCCGTACCATTGACCAAACTGCTCTAAAGCCGGTTCAAGAGTTCGCATATCTGTCCTGTCTTGGGACATAGTAAGAAACAATAAAGCCGTTACTGACTAAAATCTGAGCGTTATAAGCCGCGTGCATTTGACTTCCTAACCCACTGTAATAGTCATCTTTTAAACACATTGCAGTCGCATCGTGATCGGTTTTGTAATAAGAATTCCTGGACTCTCCGCAGATTGACTCTTTCTCCTCGTATTCAAGGGACTTTATGAGGTACTGAGAAAGTTTTGATTTCATCTGAGTCAGAGCTTTTTCACCGCCTTCAATGAGATTTGGTGAAAGTTTTTCCGCTTCTTTAATTTTTCTCATAATAATTTTTGAGGATATTATTCCATAGCCAGGAAGGCCATCATCTAAATCCATTAATTTCAATAGGTTAGCAACTTTTTCACTGAGGCGGAGATGAAAAGTTGTTGGCTTCCAAACAAACTTGTATTTGTTAGCGTTAGCTTCAAATTTGCTACCGTCTAAATACAGTGTGTCCATAGTTTTGCCACACTCAAAAAAAATTCTCTCCATTAACTCTACGAAAATAAAGGAAATATTTGGAATCAAGCTTGTAATAAAACGAGAAAAGCTCGATGAGCTCGGCTGCACGTTTCCGATGAGATAAATGATTCTTAAATCTGTTGAGCACGCTGTCTGAATTTCTCGAAGGGAAGCTTTGCCCAAGACGAAACAATACAACACTGCGGCAAAGAGTCGACATTGGTCGATTTTTGGCCTGCCCGGCTCTTTACCCCAATTAACTTGGGTTAAGTAGTTACGAGCATTCGAATTCTTTAAAAGTAACAAATATGCGTCAAGTTTTTTACGCTCGGAATCTGGTAGAGGACACGAATAAAAAAGCATGTCCTCTGAAACGGTAAAATATGGCATGGTAAGTGTCTTTGCTATAGAACACTTCACCATAGCACACAGGGGGTCCGATTCCCTCTGTTTGCTTTTATATCAATGAGATCAATGCGTTAACTGGTAAATTTAAATTTCTCAAGAATAGAAGAAAGGGCCGGCAAAATTCTCTTTCAAAGAGTGAATTTTGCAACAGCCCCTTT
>CANTYJ010000029.1 GCA_947854175.1 uncultured Turicimonas sp.
GAAGCTATAGGGATAGATGAGCCCCCTAGATTTATCACCTAGGAGGCTCGGAATTCAGGATACCAAACAGACACCCATTTTTTCATTTTTGGGGAAGTTTTATATTTATTTTCAACTAATTAAAAAGAGAACGTCTCTTAACTCTATAAAAATAAAAGTTAACTATTTCGAATAAACGGTGTCTAATTAAGAAAAACAAAAACCTCCTTCTTTTTCTCATCTTCAGTTGGTTAAGATGAGGATATAAAAAATCCATACAATCAAGAAATTCTTTAGACCTCAATAACGCAAAATTATCTGGATCCTTTTTAATTTCTGTGATAAACAGATCAACAAAAGTTACAAGATTTTTCAGAGCATTTTGAGCATATTCTGGATACTTAGATAAAATAATTTCTAATCGTCTTTTAACGGGGGGTAACCGAGCCAACCGCGTTGCACAATTAATCGTTCTTGACACAGAGGATGATTGAAAAGTATAAAAATATCCAGAGAAAGGTGTATAGACGGCTTTTAAGTTCTTTCCTAAAAGAAAGTTGAAAAATTCAAAATCTTCTAAAATCTCTCCATTGAATTTAAATCCACGAAAGAGTTCAACTCTGAATATTTTATTACATAGATAACTTTTAAAGCGGTAATCTTTAGCAAGTTCACAAGCCAAAACGGCTTCATTTATAAGAAGGGTTTTATTGTGAAAGTTATTTAATCGAATGAACTGCCCTCTTCTAATCTCAACAACATCACAGAAAGATATATCTGCATTGTTCAAAAACGAAGAAGAGACTAATCTAAACAAGAACTCCCGATGAATGAAGTCGTCAGAGTCAACAAAAGATATGTATTTCCCTGTGACTTGTGTTAGACCAAAGTTCCGTGCATTAGCAAGGCCTTTAACAGAAAGAGAATATAACTTAAATCTATCATCGCTCTCCAGAAATCTCTTTACAATTTCAATAGTGTTATCTGATGATCCATTCTCTATTACAAGACATTCCCAATTACGAAAACTTTGGTCCTGAATACTTTTGAGTGCCTTAAATATTGTGTTTTGTGAATTATGACATGGCACAATTATAGAGAGAAACGGACTTTTTTTCGCCATCTTAAACCTAGGTTTTTTAATTTAAAAATGTAAAGATCCCGAGTCAAACTTAGTTCGGACGCATATTGCCACCAAAGACTTGCAAAAGGTAATTTTTGATCAATCCACGGTTTTTGTTTATCTGCAAAATGGATTACAACAGGGCTATTAATATCATTTAAAACTTGCTCTCCAAATACCTTTATCAACAAATCTTCTTTATTTATATATTTTGTCATTACATTAAATCGGTACGATAGAGGTTTAATCCTTCCATAGCAAGCACTGTTCAAGATATCTTGATCTTGACTATCAAATCTCCTGCCTCTCAAAAGTTCAAGTTTATCCAGCACTCCACAAGAGATTATCTGCGGATTGTTAAATAAAAGAACTCCAGCGTTTAGATAAGTATCCATATCTGGTAAAAGATTTCTTTCACAATAGTCTTTGACCCAAGGAGCTTTAGAATGGTAGCCGGCCGCATACACACCTGCAATGGCTGCACTTCCTAGTTGGATATCAAAAATTTCAGAAATATCGCCGACTACTAAAACATCTGAATCAAGGTACAAAACTACATCATTGGGAAAAAGATGAGGTATGTCTAGTCGAAAAAAAGTAGCTTTGGATATATGATTTATGGTAAGAGGAGACGTGTCAAACTTTTGTCCTATAGATATGGGAGAAATGGCTACCGACCTTTTAACCGCATCTTCTATCTTTTCCTTATATTTGCGGAAAAGCTTAAGATCTAGCAAACCATCGTGAAGCACAAAAATGGACAAATCTTCTAGCCCAGATAAATTCTTCAGAAGGGAATAGATAGTCACCATTGTAAATAATAAATAATTATTATCAGATGCAAGTACGACTTTATAAACCATTTTTAATTATTTTCTTTAATCGAAAGAAGCTTAAGGCAAAAAAACCAAAAAAAGAGCCAATCAATTGACCATGTCTCAATAATTTGTCAACAGGTATTGTGCATAAATCTCGAAGATTAACGTCTTCATTTTTAATCAAAGAATTGAGATAATTAACTTCATTTCCGATGGTGCGAATAGTTGTTTTATCTTTTTCTATGCCAAGTTCAATATTCTCAATAGTACTAGCAATTTGTTGGGCGAGTGCTGCTAAAGCAAGCCCTCGCATTTGACAACCAGACAATGAAACTAATAACTTCCTCGATTGAATATGAGAACGTCGCCAGCCAACTTTTGTTGATGCCGACACTATGTCTCTCCTGTAATAGTAAAGAGGAAAAGGTAAAAACGTGGCCTTCTTAATTCTTTGAGATAATATAAACTGAAAAATTTCATCCTCTGCGCCCTCCGTTTCTACAAAACAGTCGTCGGTTATTATTCTTCGTTTATACATTTTATTACAAGAGTATCCTCCAGAAGCACCAATCTTAGTTTTACTTCTCAATGATAATATAGCTCTAGTGTAATCCACATTGTTAACTATGGTCATTTCTTTGTTACACTGGCAAGATACCTCATTAACTCTATACCTCCAAAAAAACATTCCACATACTGAAATATCGGCTTTAGTTTTGGTTATAGCTTCATAAAGGAGAGATATAAAATTAGGGTGAATCTCGTCGTCTGAATCAACAAAACAGATGAACTCACCTTTTGCTTTTTTGACTCCAAACCTCCTAGTCCGGATTACGCCCTCATTTTCTTTCTTATAAAGCGTAAAGCGTTCATCATCTAAAAAATCTTGGATGATCTGCGTAGAGTTATCGGAGGAACCGTCGTCAACAATTATCACTTCGTAATCCTGGAAAGCTTGTTTTTTGATACTTAACAAACAGTCCCGAATATACTTATTGGCATTAAATACGGGAACAATAATAGATACAGGGACGGACGACTCACTACTCATTTAAAAATCCTTATTTAATTAGTAAGTTAAGTTTTGATTTAATCCTCTTTCCTAGCCAAATGAGAGGAAAGAAATAAGTATTTTTGGCTTCGACTTTGGGATTTTTGAGTTCTTTTGCCAAAATATATATTGGGATTTTATGATTAGCAAGAATATAAGAAAGAAGTATTGCATGATGGTCATCAAGGAATACCTTATCAGCAGGGTCGAATCCAGCAAACAGATGCTTTGTTTGGGAGAAAAGTTCGACTAACGCAACTTTGTTATTCATAGTCCTGAAATTAAAGTGTAGGACCCCTAGTTTCCACTTTGTGAAAGAGATGTTACAACCTCGATGAGAGGTTAGTTCCTCGTTCAGCCGTTCATTGAGAGCTTCTATTGCTTGAACTATGCAAGTCGGGTTTTTATACTTCGTTGCCTGGGTAGAGGTGCCATGTTTCCTGTACAACAGACCATTTTGGTAAAAGCAGCTGATTTTCTTTGCTTTTGCTAAAGCAACAAAAGAAAAGTAAACATCATTGGCATTAGACAGATTCTGAAATCTTATTTTATTCGATTCGATGAGGTTTCTACTGTATAACTTGTTCCATATTTCACTGCCTGTAATATGAAAAAGATTTCCTCTTATGTCTTCATTCGAAAAAATTTTTTTTTGAGGAACATTCTTTTTATAGATACACCAGGAGATCCTTTCTTTTTTTATCTCATTCCAGAAAGAAGCTTCAAAAATAACCAAATCTAATTGGTTTTGAATCGCCTTTTCAACAACGCTTTGAAGTGGAAATTCTTTATCAAAGACATCATCTGCATCCATAAAGTACAAAAAGTGAGATTTGGAAAACTCAAGTCCAAGATTTCTTGCACTCCCTGCTCCAGAATTCTTTTGTTTTAATAGCTTAAATTTTCTAAACTTGTTTTGATATGATTTTGCAATCAACAAAGATCCATCTGTAGAACCATCATCAACGCAAATTACTTCAAACCCATCAAAATCTTGGAACAGTAAAGATTCAAGACAGTCTTTAAGGTATTTCTCCGCATTGAAAATTGGTATGATGACACTAAGCTTGTTCATTTCGGTTCCCCGTAAAAAATAGAAGAAAATAATATCTACGGCTTAACTTGAAGTTCCTTATAGCACGAATACCATGTTATCTTTTTTTTAGGAGCGTATATACTTTTCGCGCCAAGAGCAGAAGGATTTTATTTCTTTTTGTACCTGATGGGAAAGATTTATTAAGTATCTTAGTTATCTCTATCGATAATAAAGCATTTTCATCTATAGGAATCTGAAAAAATTTTCCTACATTCCCTGTATTAATGGCTTTAAGATCTTCAAAGGTATTTACCGACAACTTGTTTTCGCTCAATATTCTTGCACATTCCGAGATAACTTTGCATTTTTCCCGATGTGGAACATACCTAAAAGCAAACCAGAAATATTTGGATAAGAGATTTAATAAAATAGTTTCGTTCTTAAAAAACATACCTCTTTGTTTATAGAACTGAATTATTCTCTCTCCTATGAACAAATGATCTAAAGCTTCTAACGAACCATTAAAAGTTCTACTCATAATTGAATTTGGCCTTCTTACATAAATATATGTCGTATTTTTTATGAAGGCTACTTTATCGGTATATAGAAAGTAAGTCCAATGAAAAAAAGCATCTTCGAAATTGAGAGATTCTGGAAAAAATATCTTATTCTTAAGGATAATTTCTCTTCGAAACAAAGACGCACATACAGAACTATGAAATGTTGCTAACTTGCTTGTCGATACTTTTTCTATTGAATCTCTACTTATTCTGTAGTATGCGAAGTCTTGATCCTCCTTTTCTTCATGTGCCGTGTACTGAACCTCTATGCTTGAAACAACTGCGTCTACTTCTTCGGATACTTTAGAGTAAAGCATATTTAAGGCATTTGGTTTAAGTTCATCATCAGAATCTACAAAACAAACAAATTCTCCTTTAGCGTGAAATATTCCCGTATTTCTCGCACAAGACCGTCCTTTGTTGTTCTGTGACACTACCTTTATATTGGGAAACCGCTCGGAATATTCAAAAAGAATGGATGAACTCTCATCAGTTGAGCCATCATCCACACAAATTACTTCAAAATCATTGAAGTTTTGAGCCAGTACACTATCTAGACATTGCCGTATATAGGCTGAAGAATTATATACGGGCACAATTACAGTTATCATAACTTATTGAAACAATATGATGAATGAGTTCGACGGTACCTGTTAAGATGAAATAATTGATTTTAAGCCACGCCGTTAACCTATTAACATCACTTAATACTTCTAATAGAAGAGGCTACTCACTCTTATAAAGACCGCACCGCTTTAATCCTAAAATCGATCCTATTAAATCATAGGAGCTCGATGTTATAGAGTACAAAAGTTTCATGGGTAAATCCAATTAGTTGTTTTGGTAAATATCTCTAGTTAATACTTTTTCTTTCACAGGTTCCAAGGATTTTTCCATTCTATTAGCTAAGATGATATCTGCTTTTTCACAAAACATTTTAAAATCTGTAAATATTTCCATATCTTGGAAATATTTACAGGAAAGAGTTGGCTCATAAACAATGACCTTTATTTCAGCTTCCTTGAGCTGCTCACAAATATCCAAAATAGCAGACGCTCTAAAATTGTCTGAGTTTTTTTTCATGTTTAGGCGAAAAACACCGACAATACTGGGCCTTTTTTCAATCACTAATTTGGAAATAAAAGATTTTCGTATGTTATTTGCTTCTACTATGGCTCTAATTAATGTTTGCGGTATGTCTTCATAATTAGCAAGAAGTTGCCGAGTATCTTTAGGTAAGCAATACCCTCCATATCCAAAGGATGGGTTATTATAAAAATTTCCTATTCGTGGATCACTACACACGCCGTCTAATATTTCTTTTGTTTTGAGGTTTTTGCTTACAGCGTACGTATCCAATTCATTAAAAAATGCTACCCTCATGGCTAAGTAAGTATTGGAAAACAGTTTTATCGCTTCAGCTTCTGTAGAATTTGTAAAAAGAACTGGAACATCTTTTTCTTCTGCTCCTTCAACAAGGAGTTGAGCAAACTCTATAGCTGCTTCTGAATGTTCTCCCACTATTATTCTTGAGGGATGCAGATTATCATAGAGAGCTTTTCCTTCTCTAAGAAATTCTGGTACAAAGAAAACATTCTCCACTCCACTATCTTTTAATTGTTCAATAAAGCCAACCGGTATGGTTGATTTAATAACAATTGGAACTTCTTTATTAACTCTTCTAACTTCAGTAATTACTTTCTCAACGCTTGAGGTATCAAACTTCTTCTTTTGAACATTGTAATCAGTAGGCGTGCAAATAACGACAAAGTCAATGTCATCTAACTCGGACTTATAGTTAGACGAGGCTCTTAAATTAAGAGTTTTTTCTTTTAGATATTTCTCTATTTCTGTGTCTCTAATCGGACTTGTTCTCTCATTAATTTTTTTTACTTTGTTTGAATCTATGTCTATAGCCAAAACAAAATTATATTGAGAAAGGAGAACGGCGTTAGATAAACCCACGTAGCCAGTTCCAAAAACAACTATTTTTTTATTCATCTTTACCAAAAAAACAAATTAACTGATACACCCTATAATTATATATATGTAGAATTTAACACTTCCACGACTCTCACTTATATTTCTTTTATACTTTTTAGATCTTATGACTCTAAAGATACATTCATCGCCTGGGTTTTCTGATGTCTTTTCAGGCATATTGAAAATAAAATTAGCTGTTTATTTAGCGCATTCAGATATCCGAAGAAGATATCGACGTTCATCCCTTGGTCCCTTCTGGATTACTCTTTCTACTGCTATTATGATTGCGACTATAGGAGTATTATTTGGGCGCCTTTTTAAATCAGACATTAGCAATTTTGTTCCATTCATTGCGGCTGGTTTAATTCTTTGGACGTTTATCAGTACCGTTATTAATGAGTCTTGTAATGTTTTTCCCAGTTCAGAGCCAATTATCAAACAATTACCAATTCCATTATTTGTTCATATTGAAAGACTTATAATCAGGAACCTTATCATTTTCTTTCATAATATTGTTATATTTCCTTTAGCTTGTTTGATTGTTCAAAAGTCTTTAAGTTGGACTTTTCTAATCTCAATTCCCGGCTTATTTATATTAGTTTTAAACCTAACTTGGGTTGCATTGCTTGTTGGAATAGTATGTGCACGTTACAGAGATATTCCTCAAATAGTAGCCAGTCTCCTTCAGATTGCCTTTTACGTCACGCCAATAATTTGGCAACCTTCCTTATTAAATGCGCGAGGTGGAGTCTTTTTCTTAAACACTAATCCATTATTTCACTGGATAGAACTTATTAGACAACCTCTTTTAGGCGGAATTCCTTCTGTATTCAATTGGAGTATATCAGTTGCAACTGCACTGATTGGATGGCTTGTTACAATTTACATATATAACAAGTATAAACAAAGAATTGCTTATTGGTTATAAAGATATGGCTTCGATTTCTTTAAATAATGTTTATGTAGATATACCTATTTATAATTCTCAAACAAGGTCTTTAAAAAAAAAGGTGCTGGGCCTGGCAACAGGTGGAGGCATAGGATTGTCAGAGAAAGGACAGACACTTGTTCATTCTTTATCAAATATTTCTTTTGAAATTCAACCAAATGAAAGAGTTGGTCTAGTTGGGCATAACGGAGCTGGTAAAAGTACGCTTTTACGTGTGCTCGGTAAAGTCTATGAACCGACCTCTGGTAAGGCCAACATTCAAGGTAAGATTGGATCCTTAATAAGCATTTCTTTGGGCATTGATCAAGAGGCAACTGGAATTGAAAATATCTATCTTAGAGCTGCCTTACTGGGTATTCCGAAACACCAAGTTGATAAAGAATTAGACTCTCTTATCGAATTCTCTGAACTCGGCGATTTTATTTATATGCCGGTTAGGACTTATTCGACAGGAATGCACATGCGTTTAGCTTTTGCAGTTTCTACTATGATTCGACCTGATATTCTTTTAATGGACGAATGGTTATCTGTCGGAGACAAAGGCTTCAAAGAAAAAGCTGAAAATCGTCTAAACGCTTTAATAGAAAACTCTAGTATTCTCGTAATTGCCAGTCATTCTCGTTCTTTGATTGAACGATGCTGTACAAAAGTCATATGGTTAGAACATGGCAAAATAAAAAAGATCGGGAAACCAAAAGAAATTTGTAGTGAATACTTCTAGTACCATGGATACACCCCTAGTCACTGTAGTTGTGCCGGTTTACAACGTAGCTCCTTATTTAGAAACTTGTTTGAAATCAATTCAAGCTCAGACATATAGCCATTTTGAAGTTATTTTGGTCAATGATGGTTCTCATGATGAGAGTTATGAAATATGTTCACGTTTTTGTAAATCAGATTACAGATTCCATTGCATAAACCAAAAAAATATGGGACTAAGCAAAGCCCGAGAATCTGGTATTAAGCTAGCTAATGGAAATTATCTGACATTTATCGATTCTGATGATTGTGTAACACCGGATTTTTTAAAATCTTTGCTTACTTCACTAATAGAAAATAAAACCGATATCTCTATTTGTGGATTTTACTGGTGGTACCCTGAAAAACAAGTCAAAATTCCTGAAACTGCTATTTCTCCTCAAAAAATAATAACGTCGGCTTTATTCTCAGAACTAATACTTTCTGTCGGAAATGGAAGAGATATGTGTATTTGCGGAGGTTACCTTTGGAATAAAATGTTTAAAACGAAAGATATAAAAAGACTCTCTACCCCATCAACTCCCGGAGCAGAAGATGAGGTGTTTCTTTTTGAACTTCTTCCTTATGTTCATAAGATATCAATAGTTAATCAACCATTGTATTTTTACAGACAACGACCTGATTCATTAGTAAACCGAACTAAATTTTCTTTTTTCCACGTTCAATCTAGAAAAGAAATCATTTCTAGAACAACTGGCACTGCTAAAAAGGCTGCTTCTATAGCTTATATTAGAAGTGTTAACCATCTCGTCGTAGAAATATTAAGAGGGCGCGAAAAAAATTTAGATATATTTATTGAAGCTCACAAAAATTGTCAACAAGCTCTATCTCTTTTGAAAAATGAGCCCCTAAAAAATTGGAAAAATAAAAAAGATTTAAAACATGCTTTTCTGCTTTACTTTGGAACACTCCCCCTAAACGTAATTAAATTCTATTATTACTCACGATTAAACCTTCTTTTAGCCATTCCTTTTGAACTTACCTTCAAAGTACGCAAGATAATTCATGAATATCGTCGTCCCAAAATGCCTGGTTAAAAGAGCATTTAGATATTCATAAAGAAGTTTGGGTATTAGATATGGAGTCCTTAAGTGACGGACCAAAAATTATTCTCAATATCGATAGAGAGAATAGAGATAAACAAATCAACCAAAACGTTATATGCAAACATTGATCATCGGTGCAGGAATTTCAGGCATCTCGTTAACCCGCAAATTCGCTGACAATTCACATTCCATCACCATCATCGATTCAAAAAATCACATTGGTGGGAATTGTTTTGACTATTTCACGGATGACGGCATAGATGTCCATCAATATGGTACACATATCTTTCATACCGACAAAAAAGAAGTCTGGGATTTCCTATCTAGATTCACACAATGGTATCCTTATCAACATGAAGTCAAAGCATTAATTGATGGCCAGTTTGTTCCTGTCCCTTTTAACTTTAATTCTATTGAAAAGCTTTTCCCTACAAGCATGGCTAAACGCTTTATCGAAGCTCTTTTAGAAGAATTTCCTATCAATCAAAAGGTTCCAATCCTCAAGCTCCGTGAAAGCTCAAATTCCGATCTTCAGTTTCTTGCCGACTATGTATATGAAAAAATTTTCCTTCATTACACCGTTAAGCAATGGGGAGTAAAACCCGAAGACTTGGATCCGTTGGTTACCGGAAGAGTTCCTGTTTTTGTAGGAAGGGACAATAGGTATTTTCAGTCAAAATACCAAGGTATCCCATTAGAAGGTTATACAAAAATGTTTGAAAGGATGTTGGATCATCCGAATATTGAAGTAAAGCTAGAGACACCTTTTAGCCATGACATGCTCAAGGATTATGACCGGTGCTTTTTCACCGGAGCTATTGATGAATACTTTAACTATCGATACGGACAACTGCCTTACAGAAGCTTGAAATTTGATTTCCTGACGTTCGATCGCCCATACTTCCAGAGCAATTCTGTTGTCAATTATCCTTGCAATTACGACTTCACTCGAATCGGAGAATATAAATACTTCTTGGATACTCAATGTGATTCGACAGTTGTTTCATATGAATATCCGGAAGCCTTCGAATTAGGAAAAAACGAAAGGTATTACCCTATTGTTAATGAAGAAAACAATGCGTTGTATCAAAAGTATCTGGCTTTAGCAGAACAAGAACCGAAGGTAACTTTCCTTGGCCGTCTAGGGGACTACAAGTATTACGACATGGACACTGCGGTTGAGAGGGCATTGAATCTTTTTAATAAAGAATTCGGACAATAACATAACCAATAAGAGGGAGAGCTGATACAAACACCCAGTTTACTTACGCTCTCCCAACCTCTCTCCTTATCAAGCAACGAAGCAGTTTTTTCAATTAGAACCAAAGTACTAGAACCAAGGTTGAATATTCAAAAACTTCTGCCAAACATATACTTTCCTTATCTTCCAAGGAGAGTAAATATGAAAAAATTAACTGTTCTAGCTTCCGCTGTTCTATTAACTTTGGGGCTTTCATCGGTCTCTTTTGCTAAAGATGGAACCTATACAGCCAGTGAAGTAGGTAGGAATGGCTCAATCAAAGTTCAGGTCGTTATTAAGAACAACGAAATTGCTTCCGTTAAAATCCTCGATTGGTCAGAAACCCACCCGGTTGCTGATCAAACTAAGACGGAACTTATTCCCGAGATCGTTAAGTACCAGACCACAAATGTTAATAACATTTCCGGTGCAACATTATCCAGTTTTGCTATCAAAGCCGCTGTTGCTAATTGCCTAAAGCAAGCCGGTTTAGATATTAAGAAATTTAGCAAAGCTGCTCCGAAACCTGCTATGCACAATGAAACTGTCACAGAAAATGTTGACGTTGTTATCGTTGGTGGCGGCGGCGCCGGACTATCAGCAGCGGTAACCGCTGCTTCTCTTGGTAAGAAAGTCGTCTTAGTCGAAAAAAATGGCTTCGTCGGGGGCAATACTTCAGTATCCGGCGGCTGCTTTAACGTTGCTAATGTTCATCAGGATGCCATCAAGATGACTGAAGGCCAGAAGAAGATTGTCGAAAGTATCCTTTCTGAGAAGCCTTTGAACCCAATTCACGAAAGCTTGCTTAACAAAGTTAAGAAGCAGTGGGCTGATTATCTGGCTTCCGGATCCGACAAACTGTTCGATTCTCCTGAATTGCATGCTCTTCAGACCTGGAAATCCGGTGACAGAAAAGCAAATCTCGAGCTCGTATATACATTAACTCAAAACGTAAAACCCATGATGGAAGAACTTGCTTCCATGGGTGTTAAGTGGAACGGTAAAGCTAATCAGTTCGTCGGAGCTCTCTGGCCAAGAACACAAAGAGCGACCAACTTTAAGTCAGGAGTTGGTTACGTTGATACATTCCTCGATTACATCAAGGCCAAGAATTTACCTGTTCAAATCATCACAAGTACTGCTGCTAATGACCTGATTATTAAAGACGGCCGCGTAGCCGGTGTCCTGGCACAAAACAAGAACGGAACAAAATACGTTCTCAACGCAAAAGACGGTGTATTGCTTGCTACCGGAGGATTTAGCGCAAACGTCAAGATGCGTAACGAATATGATGAATTGTGGAATAAGAAATTAGGCCCCACAACTCCTTCAACCAATCTTCCTTCAGCAACCGGTGACGGAATCACACTGGCTAAAAAAGCCGGAGCCGGTCTTACTCAGATGGGTTGGATTCAGTTGTTCCCGGCCGGAGACCCTTCCACAGGAGCTACCAGCTTTAAACTCGGTGAAAACTCCTGCATCTATGTCAACAAGGATGGTAAACGCTACGTTAACGAATCAGAACGCCGTGACGTTTTAGCAAAGGCTAACTTGGCTCAGCCCGGTGGCATGTTCTATGTTATCTCTTCAGCTAAGAGAGCATTAGTTGATAAAGACGGACGTAATGCTTACGGCGTTAAAGTTGAAGATATTCTTAACTCCGGCAAGTCATTCAAGGCAGATACTTTAGAAGAACTTGCTAAGAAAGCCGGAATCAACGGCAAGAATTTGGTCGAAACTGTTAAGAAATGGAATGAGTTCTGTGCCAAAGGCACCGGAGACGAAATGGGCCGTCCGACTTGTCTTGACGATCACCGCTTAAATGAAGGCGGACCGTACTATGCCACACTGATGACTCCGTCAGTTCATCACACCATGGGTGGTGTAACGATCAATACAAAAGCTCAGGTTTTGAACAACGCTGGCAATGTTATCCCCGGACTTTATGCAGCCGGTGAAGTAACAGGAGGAGTTCATGGAACTAACCGTGTCGGTTGTAACGCTGTTCCGGACGCTTTAGTATTCGGACGTATTGCTGCCCAAACGATGAGCGGTAAGTAGTTTAAACGGCTCCAATTACGGCCCCTTCCGAGGGCCGTAATTCTTTTCTTTTCGGACGCTGAAGAGTATCTCCGGACGGAAATAAACCATTCCGCGCAACTTTCCTTTCAAAAAATCAAATTTCTCAGAACCTAAATTTCAAAAGTGGTACGCGGGATGCCATTGAGTGACTGATATAAACGGGCAATTAAAATCACATGATGACCACAAAAGATTTTTCCTATACGCATTTCCAAAGAGCAAACTACTTCTGCTTTATGAGCGCTGTTACGCGTTTAAAGAGCAAATCAATTCTGGTTTGATTTCTTCATGTTACCTTCAGGTGCGTTGCTTTTCCTCCCGCTCACCTCAAACTTAGGAAAAGCGGCAAGTTTTATCATCATTCATTAGCTATATTCTGGCCAGCAGTTCTTCCAAAAACAATTGCGTCTGCCAGTCCGTTTCCGCCTAATCTGTTTTTACCGTGAATACCTCCGGTTACTGCACCAGCTGCATACAATCCTTTAATAGGAATTCCCTTTTTATCCAGAACTTGGGCTTTTTCATTAATTTTTAAGCCCCCTTCCGTGTAATGAATAGTCATTCCGGCATACGCAGCCCAAAAAGGAGGTTCTTTTAGCTCTAAGGTCTGGAGAGTAATTTTCTTTCCAAAAATATCTTTCTTCTCTCGAACTCCTTCATTGTATTTATTGACGGTCTGCTTTAGCACTTCAGGCTGCATACCTATTTTCTTGGCTAGTTCTTCAATGCTATTTGCTCTCCAGGCCTCACCGGCCTCGAGGGCGAGTACCGCTTCTTTCTGAACTAAAATACCTGCCTTCTTAAAGCCGGCACCATCCATTAACGTAAACGCATAACCTCCGTTTTGCTTTAATACGGCATCTCTTAATTCATCTCGCGGTGCATCCTCTCTAATGAAACGTCTTCCATTGTGGTCTAAAAAAATAAAAGTAGAGACATCATTATGGAACCGGACTCTGTATTTTTTACCGGGAGGACAACCCGGAAGACATTGAATGAATTCCATGCCTGTAAGTTCTGCACCTATTTTCTCAGCCGCTATCATCGGCTCACCCGTACTATACGGCGTATTATTTGTAGTTAAAGCACTTAAGTTCGGACTAAATTTGCGGATAAGTCCGCGGTTTGCTGCAAAACTCCCGGAAGTAAGAATCACTCCTTTTGTTGCATAGAACTTCTTTTTCTTTCCTTCATATACTGCTATGACGCCATTAACCCGATCTCTTTCTCTTAAAAGTTCAATAACAGAATGATTCGTTTGGATTTGGACTCCTCTTTGTAAGGCTGCTCCTGACAAAGTTCGGATGTATCCCTGTCCTAATGGAAGGACCGGAGTGTGACTTCTTGTCCAATGTGCCCCATACAGCTCGAAAACTTCATCTTTAAAATGAAGACCTAACTTTTCCAGCCACTGAAGGCCATCCTGCGCCTGGTGAACAAGGTGCCGGACTAAAACTTCATCTGCTTGTTTTCCGCCTCCTTCGTATGTCTGCTTGAAGAAGAATTCTTCAGAATCTTCTATTCCTTGTTGTTTTTGTCTTTCTGGATCGACAGAGCTATAAAAGCCTCCGGAAATAAGAGTATTTCCTCCAATCTCAGGTGCTTTTTCTAAAACGACGACTTTTAAGTCTTTGTCAGCAGCTTCTATTGCTGCAGCTAATCCTGCAGCTCCGGCTCCCACAACGATTACATCGTATTCAGGTGCTGACCATGGAAAGAGATTACTACTGAAAGCATAAACCTTATTAAACGAACTTCCCGGCAAAACCATGCCCATCACCACTAAGGATTTAAGACATTTTCTTCTTAGAGGAAAATTTTCAGTAAAACGGCCGGTATCGATCACTTTTCTAAACTCCTAAGAAAGAATGCTGCATCCATGGCTGTTCTTATTCCTAGTTTTCTTAATGCATTCGCTCTGTGGATTTTCACAGTATGTTCCGCAATTCCCAAGTCAATGGCTATTGCCTTATTCATCTGGTCCTGAGCTACTCTTTCAAGGACTTGCTTTTCCCGGGGTGTTAAAGAGTCCAGTAAATTGACCTTATCTCGTAATTCTTTTTCTTTCTGCCTCCGGTCAATATCGGCCTCTATCATCTTAAGAACAGTTTGTTGTAATACCTCGGGAGGTACTGGTTTCTGCAAAAAATCAAAAGCACCGCCTTTCAAAGCCAGGACAGCAGAATCAACAGTCCCATGTCCGGTTAAAAAAACAATCGGCAGCTTATTTCCTTTTTTTCTGATGATTTTCATCATCTCCAAGCCACTGATTTCATTCATTCTCAAATCGGCGACAATACAGCCCGGACGTCTGTCATCTCCTTTCTCTATGAAAGCCTCAGCACTTTCATATCCGATAGATTCCAGTCCAATGATTTGCAAAATAAACCGTTCAGAGTTCCTAACTGTTTCTTCGTCATCAACAATTCTTACGAGTGGCTTCTTGTCTTCTTCACTTTGATTCAATTTCTTCTCCGGCATATTTACTCCGAATTAGGCGTGTACTTGAGAATTCATAGGAATAAAAAACAGGGCTTTTAACCCGGCCTTTGGTTTTCTCTCAAATAAAAGCTTTCCTCCGTGAGATTCAGCAATCACCTTACAAATTGAAAGTCCTAATCCCAAACCATGAGATTTGTGGCTTCCTACCGGTTCACACAACCTTGAGAACTCTTCATTACTTAGACTTGGTCCGTTATCTTCCACTGCGATAATCCAATTGTCTTCATATCTGGAAAGACTAACAACAATTTCCGGTTTTTTGCATTGTTTAACGGCAGCAATAGCATTCTTTAGTAGATTAATTACCACAAGCTCAATCTCTAGGGCATCTCCCACACAAAGGGCATCTCCAACAGCGCTTTCTACGATTTTTAAAACTCCGTTGTTATCAGCGCGGCTAATACCCTTCGTTTTTTCGATGTGTTCTAAAGCAGCAAACAAAACTTCTCTTAGATTTACAACGGTAAATTTTTTGCTATCACGTTTTGCATATGAACGAACTCTTGTGATGATTTGGGAAAGGCGGTTCGCCTGGTTAGAAATTTCTTTAAGTGCTTCATGTACCATAGGATCAGAATTATCTTTTAAGTACATGTTTAAACCACCGGCATAGTTCACAAGAGAGGCAATCGGCTGATGGGCTTCATGGGCAAACATTGCGGAGAGTTCTTGAACCACACCGGCTTTTTCCATCTGAAATACACGCTCCTGGCTCGTTCTGGCATCGAGTTCAGCAGTTTTCATTTTTCTGATAGCTTTTCGAAGTTCCCTCGTTCTTACTTTAACAATTCTTTGTACTGAAATAATGTAGAACAGAACTAATAAACCAAATCCCAGTAAACCAATAAGAATGTATCTGTACCGGTACAAAATAGCAGCAGGCGTCGAATCTTTTAAATAAGAGTAAGGCCCCATTTTTAAAGCTTTGTACAGTCCTGAGACACTACCGAAATCACTTGCAAACCCCCAGGAACCTTCGCCCGCCTTCGGCATTGTAAATAAAGCAACAGAGACTCTTCTTACGAGGTCAGATCCGGCTTTAGGAAGAGATGCAAAAACAACATCGGGATATAGATCAGAGGAAACTTTACAACGCAAGTCTTTTTGGTCTTTTTCTCCTATGACTTCAAGCTCATGCTCTTTTACTGTTCCGTCTGATAAAAGTTTTTCTAATTCGCAAGCTTTGAGAATGCCAACATCAGCGCTTCCATTTAAAACTAATGTCACTACATCCGGCAGGCCATAGCCTGTGAAAATAGTTCTCTTTTCAATGTCCTCCAGGTTTATTCCTTCCTTGAAAAGTTCTCCGATAGCAATAATCCAACTTTCAAAAGAATCTGGAGAGGCAGCACTTAAAGAAGCTTTTTCTAAATCCTTAACAGAATTAAAACGGTTGTCTCCTTTTCTTTTGACAAATACGCTGCCTACTGCTCTGCCGGGGTCCAATGCAGTATCTCTGTGAAAGGTAGCAACATGTCTTGCTCCGGAGTCTTCAGCTACCTTTGCAAAGAATCCGCTTGGCGCGATAAAAAAATCTATCGTCCGGTTTTTAATTGCTTCTTCAAGTTCTTCATAGGTAAGTTCTGTACTTTTAATTTTTTTATCCGGAAGCTGAGATCGGAGAAACTCCATTGAATCTCCAAATGTCCATACAAAGAACCATGGATCGATGGTATCCAAAATACCAACATTCACAAACTTTGATGAGTCTTCAATAAGAGGTGTGCTTTCAGTTGCAGATGACGAATTAATTTCAACGCTGCTGGAAGAAAGAAAAGTGGTTATACCGACGATAAGCGTCAGAAACAATCGTATGTATCTCTTCAAAAACTCTGGGTTCATTTGGAGGTAAG
>CANTYJ010000030.1 GCA_947854175.1 uncultured Turicimonas sp.
TGAAGACATCTATGGAGACTTGCAGTAATGAATATTTTAGATAAAGTGGCTATGGAAAAAATTGAATTCGCACCTGAATCAATTCGAGCAAAACTCTTAGAAATCGACTCGTTGGTTGAACAGTCAAAAAAAGAGACAGGAATAAAAAAGATTGAAACCAATAAAGTTCTTCTGGAGCAATTGATTGCGCTCAACAATGATCCATTGTTCATCCAGTTCAAAGAAGAACGTTTAACTGAAAAAGCTGAAAATGGGGAGGCTGTACGTAAAAACACTTCTCAGTTCTATGTGGTGAGAACAAAAGGAGAAGCCAGCCGGCAGGCTTTAAATAATGCTGCATGGGACGCGCTTCAACGTTGTGAACAACCTGGCTACACGCCGACAGAAAAAGACAAGGAAGTTTTAGCTCGTTACACCGGCTGTGGTGGTAATTTGAAGAATCCATTAACAGGCAGAGTCGGTAGTTCCTACGAGTATTACACTCCAAAGCCCATTGCAGAGGGTGTGTGGGATGTAATGCAAGATCTGGGGTACAAGGGAGGAAAAATTCTTGATCCTTCTGCCGGTTCAGGAATTTTTGGTGCCACAGCTCCATTGAATTCCATCGTTGAGGCTGTTGAACTAAGCCCGTTATCTGCAAAAGTAAATAAAATTATCAACGGCGGTACTGGTTACAACGTCGTCAATAAACCTTTTGAGGTTTATGCTACCTCTTCGCCTGACAATGAATTTGACGCGGTTGTGACTAACGTGCCGTTCGGGACTGCTGCTGACAGAGGAAGTAATGCAAAATTAGATCCGAAATATCAAAATTATCCTCTTGAGTGTTATTTCATCCTTCGCTCTTTGCAGAAATTACGACCTAATGGGATGGCTGCATTCATTGCACCCACAGGCTGTATGGATCGAAAAGATGGAAAGTACGCAACAATGCGACAAGAAATCTGCCAGATGGCTGAGTTTGTAGGTGCTTATCGACTTCCCAACGGAACTTTCAGTACAGCTGACACGGATGTGGCAACTGATGTTTTGTTCTTCAAAAAATTCAATGAAGAAACATTGGAAAAAATTAATTCACTAAATGAAAGCAATATTCCGTTGCTCATTGAGTCTAATGTTTATTTCCAAGATTTCATCAACGGCATCTATTTCAAAACACCTGAGGGAGTTAAGTACGTTCTCGGAAACATCGAAGACGCTAAAAATAGATTTGGACAAGATGTTGAGAAAGTCGTTTACACCGGAAACATCCTGTCTGAATTTAAAGACCTGATCAAACAAAAGAGACTTCCTAAGAGCAGAATTAAGTGGGACTTGCTCGAAACAGCAGAAACTGAAATCTACACACCGATTGATGGTGATTTTAGAAATATGAATGGTGCCCAGTACGAATATAAAGACGGTAAATGGGTATTACGGGCAGACACAGAAGAAAGATTTCCGTATCGAGAAACTTTGAAACTTCTATCCGATCCATACGCAGCTTTTGAAAGCGGAGTATCCTACAAATCTGCAATACAAGCACGGGATAACATGATGTCTTGTGGTTTGAATGACGGCATGCCTTCCTGGGCGCAAGGAGTCTTTTTCGCATTGAGAAACATTGCGGCTGGATCCAACGATGGTGAAAGACAGTGGAAAATTGCAGTCATCGCCATGGCCTGCGATTACGTTGTGGAAGAAAACGGGGTTGGCTTGAATTACCTGGAAACCTTCCCGGAACTGTCTCTGGCTATTACGACACTCAAGAAAAAAGATAAAAAATACTTCAACAGCACTTGTGTATCAGGCCCTTTAACTAAGACGTTTACTTATTTCAACAAGAAAGAGTATCCAGAAAGCGGATTCTCTCCGTTCTGGCGAGGAGCTGTTGAAAAAGAGGCAAAAAAGACCAAGGCAGTAATTGAGGCCTCTATGACCGACATGGCTAAAATTGAGGCGTTAAGATACGAAACAAAAAATGCATGGCTGACAATCGAAGAAGGAAGAGATGTTCTCGGAGATTCTTTTGACCCTCTAACTAGGGACGATTTCTGTATCAACTCTGATGGTAAAGAATTTATAGCCTCCAATGATTTCTTTGTTGGTAACATAGGTGCAAAGTTAAGACAGATAGATGCGTTCATCTCTCGAAGTAATGATGAGAAAATCAAAAGCAAACTCTTGAGGATGAAAGATGTAGCACGTTCAAAAATGAAGGTCGTAGATGTTAAAAAACTCGAATTTGACCTTCTCTCCCCCTTCGTTTCAGCAGAAGAAAAAGTTGAATTTTTGAAAAAAATGGGAATAACTCAATACGCAAAATTGAGCTTTAACCCAAACAAAAAAACAAATTTTGCAGATATTGAGACCCCGGGTAAAACAAATGAAGAAAAATTGCTCAATTGTTTGGGAGACTACATCAGAAATGGCAAACTGACCATTGGAAAGTATAAATTTGATGATTGGAGCAGCGAATACACAATTAACCGACTCAGAACTTTGGTGAACCAAACAAACCAACAGTTCAATGTTTGGGTCCATGGAAATTCTCAAATCCTGGACAGACTAAATCGTTTTGCCAACAATCCTGACAATCAGAGCTTCCAAAACGATGAGGACGAATCAGATATAAATATTCCTGGATTGAAACTGAATCCCGATGGAACACCTGCGATTAAACTTCATGGGTATCAGGCTGCCTTCGTGAGAAAAATGGGACAATCCTTCTCTGGCATAAACGGCTTCGGGGTGGGGCTGGGAAAAACGTTTACCGCTCTTGCAGCTGTTCAACATACCCATGCAATTGGTGTCAAGAAAAAAACGGTATTTGTAGTTCCTTCAGCCGTTTTATCCAATTGGAAAAAAGAGACTGATGCAATTTTCGAAGACACGTCTGACTGCTTGTATGTTGGGTTGAGGTTCGATAAAAAAGGCAAAGGCGTTGTAAAAAGCGCTACTTATCCTGAAGATTTACAAAAAATCAAAGAAAACCGACACTCAAAGATTTTCATGACTCAGGAAGCTTTCCAGGGCCTACGTCTAAAGGAAGAAACCATCTCCAACTACTTAAAATACATGGAAAAAATGGATGATTCCTTTGAAGTTAAAGAAAACTCGAAAGGGCAACAGAGCGAAAAATCTCAGCAACGTGTTAATGCCAAATTAGGGCAATTTGAGGGCCTAATCACCAAGAAAAAAGAGGCATACCCATATCTTGAAGAACTAAGCATAGACTCCATTGTTATGGATGAAGCGCACTCCTACAAAAACTCATCAATGGTTTTTGAGGACATGATGGTTAAAGATTTAGCTCTTAGCGAACCTTCCTATCGAGGTATGGACGCACAGATAAAATGTTGGTACATCAGAGGAATGTCTGATCTCAATGATGGAGTGTTGCTACTTACAGCGACTCCCATTACAAACAGCCCTCTTGAAATTTATTCGATGCTCAGCCTGACAGTAGGTAATCAGGAAATGAACACCAAATGTCTTGGTGCTAAGGGAGCTACAGCATTCATAAGAAACTTTGCAGACATTAACAACGAAGAAACTGAGACTATCGATAATCGCAAGGGAAGTCAAAATGTTTATGTTGGTCTGAAGAATCTTGAGATTTTGAGAACTGCTGTTCTTTCAGTCGCCACCATAAAGACAGCTCAGGATGTTGGAGCTAAAGTTCACATACCAAAAGCAGAAACGAATGCAGTTACAATCAAAGCGGATCAAGCTGATCTCGACCAAATCAAGCGATATAAAGCAGCCTATCAATATGCAAAAATTGCTTGGTTTAAATCGAATAATAAAGAAAATTCAATACCCGCTTCCCTTCAAGTTTTCGATACACCGGAAAACAAACTTATCTACGAAGCCGTTCAGCGAGAAACTGGAGAGCCTGATCAAGTTTTATCAAGTCCTTTCAATTTGATCGACAAAATGAATAAACTTTTGCTCGATCCGGATCTGCAAAAAAATGTGACCTCCTATTATTTTGACGAATATTCCGGAGAACTGGCTGAAAAGGTCATGGGGAAATTCAACGCACAAGGCCTCATTGTAAAAGTCAAATATGTTCCGGAAAGAGTCTCTGAAGTTTTTGAGGATCACTCCATCGAAGACAAAATTGAAGCTTCCGGTGGGTACAACAGAAAGATCGTGACTGACACACAGACTGGGGAGTACTCTTACGAGTGGTCTAAGAAGGCTAGAGCAGATTATGGCGGTAATGCTGCTGATTACATTGAGTTAAATACAAACGATCCAAAAGCGCAGTCAAAGTTTGAAGAAATCGCTGAAAAAATGGGATTGAGTTTGAATGTCAAACTTTCTCCAAAGCTCGCCTCGTTCATCAAGAACTTCAAAACAGAATACTCTCATCCACGTGGAGATGACTTGACAGATAATCCAAGCAAGATCGTAAAACAAATTGTATTTTGCGACTTCCTTGGCATGCACAATAAAATCAAGAAAGCTCTCCAAAAGAGAGTTGGAGTACCTTCCGGAAAGATTGCTATCGTGACAGGCCAAACTAACAATTCAGCAGAAGAAATATTGAACGTTCAGTTGGGTTTCAATGGACAAGGGGAAGAGAATCAATATTCAACCATTATTGCGAATAAGAAGGCCGAAGTCGGCATAAATCTTCAAAAAGGAACTCAGGCCATCCATCATCTGACAATTGGATGGACACCCGATTCAATCGAACAGAGAAATGGAAGAGGCGCCAGGCAAGGAAACAAAACTGACTTCGTCAATATCTATTTCTACGATACAGAAGGAACTTATGACGTAGTCAAGCGAGCATTGGTAAACAAAAAGGGCAATTGGATTAACTCTTTGCTCCACACAAACGCTAACAAAGTTCAAGTCTCAGCTGGAAAACTTAGCGATGAAGATCTTGACCTGATTATTAATTCGAATGGAGACGCCTCCGTTCTGAACAAAATTGAAGCAAGACAGGCTGAAAGAGAACGAACAATGCGTATAAACAATACCCGTCAGAAACAAATGACAGACGTACGCATGATAGTTCAAAACACCCGTTTTCTGGAGGAAAACAAGGAAAGCGCAATTCCTTATATAGCATCATCGGTAGAGCAGGCCTGGCAGTACCGTATGGAAATGATAAAAGCAATTGCAGAATTGGAAAAAGACAAAACTACAAAGAACCCCATGTCTGAATCCAGACGCAAAAAGTTTGAATATGCATTGAAGTCTAACGAAATCAAGTTCAAGAGCGTTCTTTCTACACTTAATTCCTCAGCAGACTTAAATCTCGAAGAAAAAAACGAAACATGGGATAACTACTTCAGTTCTTTGGAAGATTATTTCAAGAGCAAATATGGCAAAAAGGAATTGCAAGTACCGGGCTATGTTGAACGTTGTATCTCCGGAAAAGATTTTAGTTGGACAATTTGGAATAGGACATACAAAATTACTCCGAAAGAAAACAGTCCTATAGTAACAAAGTGGAAACAGGACATTCAAACAGCCGAATCGATGAGAAATTCTGCACAAGAATCGTTTACAAAGGCTTCTGCAAATGACTTGGGAGCTTTCCCGGCTGAAGTTTTATCAAAAGTAGACGCCAAAGAATTTGTTTTCACTCAATCTGGAACTCTGATTGTAAAAGATAGCTTTGTACCGCTCACAAATGGCGAATTTGGACTAGCTTGGTTTGACAGCCACGGTGACAGAGGCTGGGTGGTATTAGACCCCGAATCTGGAAACGCTGGAGTTACTAAATGGGATTCCCCTACTATTGTTTTGAAAGATATTGCCTACCCTGGCTCTGACAGACATGAAGAATTCATGAAGAAATCTGCAGCTATGGAAGACTCTCTATCTAAGAAAGGCATTGTACTTGTAGATCCTTACTCTAAATTTTATCCTGCCATTAAAAACTACAGAAAAGAAAAAACAACGCTCCGAATAAGACGAGATAACGCTATACTCCCTTCACCTTTATTTGCATACGCTGCTTTAACTAACGAAGACGCTAAAAACAGTCCGGTTGTTTCTTTGATAGTTAAAGAACAGGAACCTTACCTGATTAAGGTTGATACAGACTATGTATATACAATTTCGGAGGAGATTGAAGAAGCCGAGTCACCTATCGAAAATAAAACCGTAGTAAAAGCTTTAATCGATTACTCAATTTGTAAAGGCATCAAACTACAGAAAGACGACTTTAGCTTAGTTTGCCCTTATTACGGTTACTATCGGTGGAATACTTACCTCAATGACTACATCCAATTTGATAGTTGGATTTCCAACATTGATGGGGATAGCATAGAAGAGCTCAAGCAAAACTTCTTAAAATACCTGACGGAAAAACTTCCGTTTATGGAAGTTACATCCTCAATGGTAGAAGACTACGACTATCAAATAAAGAATAAATTCCACACTCTTCAGCTCCTGAAAGAACAGCAAAAGAAGCAAGAAAAAATGCACGAAGGCAAGTACAACGGTTCAGATGTTTACAACAAGATTGCAATCGTCGGAAATACTTACGCATTCAAAGACATGATCAAGGAGACGCAAGCAGCCGTAGGTGATGGTAGAGCTAAATTTGTTTACACCAATGCCAGTGGAACTGAGGGCGCTTGGATTGTCTCAGCAATTGCCTGGAACACTCTTCTTGAAAACAATCCTGATGCTGAAGAAAATTTAAAATGGATGTATGAAGGTGATGTTGAGACGTTCGAAAGAAGACGCAGATACTAAGACTAAGGAGTAAAGATAAATGGCTTTTACAGAATTCAAGTTTGATCCTGCCATCATCAAGGCAGAGACTGAACAAATGAAAGAGAGTCTAAGAAAAGGTAACGTGCAGGGAGATATTCTTTCTCGAGTTGCAGATGTGGTTGAAAAAAACTTCCATGGAGATTTACAGCGTTACCGAGATTACGGACCTTATTGGTGGGCTCTCAAAGAAATCCTTATCAAACAGGGGCGCGCCCGCGGAAACGCTATCAACCCGGAAATCTCAAAAATTTATAGAGGTGAAACCGATGAAGAAACAGTGATAGCCGCAATTAAATTTCAACAGCTCTACCTATCACAATTTTTCGTTCATACCAACAATTTCAAGCTCGACCCTGCCTCTGAAGAGGATTGGTACCTCTATGACCCGGATTACGAGGACACAGTTGAGGAGGAAATGGAAGAGCAAGACGATAACAACCTCGAGGTTCCCCCTGCGATGAGAGCCATGATGGATTCTCTCGGAATTGGAGACCATGTCGATCTCAACAATCTTTCAGAAACCGACAAACAGGAACTTCGTAGAATCCTTCGGGGAGAGTAATAGCGCAGACAATGGACCGCCTTCGGGCGGCTTTTTCTTGGTTGTTGAAAAGGAGAAAACGGAAAAACGGGGCAAGAATTTATAGCCAGGAACCTCAAAATATCATTCATGAGTAAAAATGACAAATCCGAAAAAAAAGACACTAAGCCCGCCAAAAAGGCTCCCAAAAAGCAAAGTGTCGAAAAGGCCGTTCCTCGTTCTCTTGAAACAGTTTCGGCCTCTAGTTGGCGTGACCAAAACATAACTCCCTCTTTAGAAATAGATCAGGGAGACACTGTTTTATATGGAGCTGGTACAACTAGCGCTGCGATTCTTCTAGGTCAAGGTCGCAAAATCGCAAGACCCCGACAAATAATTTACGAACAGTGGATGAGAATGGAGGCGAATCCAATTGTTTCATCAGCCCTCATGCTACTGTGTACAGCTGCCCTCGGTGGGCATGAAACAAGCGGTCAGTTAGTTTTTATTGAGGAAGCTGATGGGTGTCTTGACAACGAACACTATCAAAGGTTAGTTGATGAGATTTCACGTGATTTAGCTCCAATTTTCAATCAGATTGCCTACCAAATGGCATACACTGGGGCCGTTTACGGTGATTCTTTTGCACGGGTTTATTCAGCCCCTAAAGAAGGGGTTATATCTGTCTCTTGTGATGAGCTGGTTCGTCCACAACTTGTACAAGCCTTCGAGCGAGGTGGGAAAACTGTCGGATATGCAGTTTACACAGGAGAAAAAAACTTTGAACGACTCGACATTACACAGCTGGCACGGTTGAAAATGCCCAGAACTCAGTGGATCCCTCAGTTCGGTGTCGTAGAGCGTTCAATGAAATCTCAACTGACAACAGACGATATTGAAGAATTACCTCTTTTACCATCCTTGGTTGGAGGCTCTCTCTTATACAACGCAGAGGAGGCTTACGAGTTATTGAACAAGTCTCTCTTGGGACTAGTTGGTCAACGATGGTTAGATTCAATCGATGAACAGATTCTGACAGTCAATGTTGAGTCCATGACAAAGGACCAGCAGAGGATTTTCATCAACTCATTTAAAAACATGCTCCGGACCTCAAAAGAGTTGGCCGAAAAATCCTTAAAGGACAACACGCCGGTCATGCAAAGAATCAGGCACATTTTGCCGGTCCATAATGAAAAACAGATGATGCAGATTGCCGGAGCACTTCAGAGTGCAAGAAGCGCATCAATCTCTATTGATGATGTTATGCTCCATGCTCGCCTTCTCTCTGGAGCTCTTGGAGTAGATCTATCAATGATTGGATTTGCAGATCAGATGGCTGGTGGCCTAGGAGAAGGCGGATTTTTTAGGACCTCAGCGCAGGCAGCAGAAAGAGCTCGAATCATCCGAGTTGCTTTAACGGATTTCTTCAATTCAATCATTGATGTTCATACCCTAAAAAAATACGGTTTTGTTTTTGCCGCTAACGACAGGCCCTGGAACATCAATTTTTACGGCTCTATCTCCGCGCTTGAAGCCGAAAAGCAGCGTACGAGAGCTGATGCCATGAATGCAGGAGGAATCCTTGTTCAAACCATGCAGGCGATGAAAGAATTGGGTGCTGACAAAGAAATTATGAAGGTTTTCCTTGAAAAAACTCTCATGATTGACTCTGACCTAGCCGATCTATATTCAAGGCTTGTCGAGGCCAAACCTGCGGGAGAAGAACAAGACGAAAAAAATCCATTCGGAGGATAGAATGAGCCTTTACAACAATGTTGCCAACGCCGCTCTGGGAGGATTTTTGACTGACTCGCTGATGGGTGTAGTTGTTAGTCCAGTTTTAGGTTCAGCAGCAGACTCGATAACTAAATCTTTGGGAGGCGGAACATTAGTGACCGCGGTGTCGAACCGTGTTCAAAATGCAGCAGAAACAGCTATAAGGAGCACCATCAACAAGGCCATCCCTACTTCTTTGCAGATAAATGCAGGTCACGGCCTCAGCGCAATTCAAAATGCTATCAATGGAAATTGGGAAGCCGCTCTCTCAGATGTTTTAGATACTGGCCTTGGAGTTAAACTGTTAAATGGCTCGGCCTTGGGACGGATCATAAACAACGGCAATCCAAACCCTCTCTTTGGGAACATATCAGCCAAGGAGGCTAGGAACATTTTTATGGATGTAATGGCGACCAAGTTTGCCAAGAAAAATCTTTATTTTTTAGAAGTAAGTAGTCCAATTTCAGGCCAAGAAAATAAATTCAATCTGTTCGCAATCGATGTAGAGTACACGCCATTTCAGGTGGAAGGTGACAAATTAAAAGTTGGAGGTGCAACGATTGATACAGTAACGGGTAATGCTCCTGCAGAATTGACGATCACAACGTTGGATGATGAAGCTGGTAGCCTGAAGCTATGGTTTGCCAGACACTTTGCGGCTGCTGTCTCTAAAAATGGTACCGTTTCAGAACCCGGCAAATATGCTATCAAAATAAAAATCAATCATCACTATATAGATGGCTCACACCTAGGGTACACAGATATTGGACTGTTTCGTCCCGAGAGTCTCTCAGTGTCTCTCTCCAGACGAGATGACAACTTGGAAGAACTGCAAATGAGCTTCTCCCAGTTGGATACATTCATAACTCCATAGAAACAAGGAAACAGCATGGCAAACAACAAATTCAAGTCAGACTCTGACGGTTTTCTTGTTGGAGAACCACTTTCGCTTGAGAATTTTACAGGACTCTGGAAATCGATAAGGCAAGATGTAGCAGAAATCAAAGAACTTCTTAAAGCCGGCAATCAGGTTGTATCTGAAATCTCTAAGTCCACAAAACATGGGCTGACAAAAAGTTCAACAACTCAGCTTCGTAATGCTGAAAACTTTAAAGAAACAGAAAAAGTTAAGTCCATCGCTTATGGAAACGGCTCGAGAGATAGAGGCTCTTCATTAACTGCAACTCCTAATTTGCAGAAAAATCAAAAAGATTCTTCTGAAATAAAAAGACCAGATGGTTCCTCTAGCCAGTTTGTTGCTAAAAATCAAATTGTTAAACCGGCATCTGAAATTAAAAAAGAGGCAAGGGAGACTGGCAGTGAAATTGCAAACAGTTTAGGTAAGCAAAAACAGAAAGAGGAATCCAAGGGGTCAATCAAAAAGAAAGAACCGGCAGCTCCAAAAAATCGAGATGAGAAAGGACGTTTTGTCTCTGGTGAGACTTCTTTTGCCTCCGACATAGCAGATAAAATTTCTTCCGGACTTGGAAACTTTGGTGATTCTGATCTTGGTGAAGCCGATCCTTCGATTCAAGCAGCCGAAGAAATCGCAAAACCTCTTTCAAGAGGTTGGGAGTTGATCTCCGGCTCAAGCCAGACTAGTACAAATTTATTGAAAAAGTTCTACAACTCGTTCAAGGGGTTTTGGGATTCTCAAAAAAAGTACTATCGGGATGTCTCATCTGACATCGAGGACATCCGAAAGAATGGAAAAGATGGCAGAAGCTCTGGCAGCGGCCTTTTCTCCTCTTTACCGAGAATGGGATTACCCGGAGGAATTGCTGGCCTTGGAGGAAAATTGGGGAAACTTTTTCTAGGTTTTTCAAAGAAAATTCCCGTCATCGGAGGCCTGATTACAGGCCTGATGGGTTTATCGGAAATATTTCAATCTGAATCTTCAGATCTCTCTAGGGAAGAAAAGAATAAGAAAATTGGTAAGGTCGCTGGAGAAACTGGCGGAGTCATGGCTGGCGGCTTTCTAGGGGCAAAAATCGGAGCTTCAATTGGAAGTATGGCTGGACCGATTGGCACTATCGTCGGTGGAATTGTTGGCAGTGCCGCAGGTATGTTTTTTGGTTCCGAAGCGGGCTCAATTCTCGGACAGTGGTGTGCTGACGCATTTAACTCAATAATTAATTTCGATTATGCTGGTGTTTGGAGAACCTGCACAGCTTGGGTTGAAACAAAATTCACTGAAACCGTTGAAAATATCAAAGGTGTTTTCTCCTCCGTTGGAGACTCGATAAAGGGAAAATTTGAAGAGGTCAAAAAATTCTTCGAACCCTTCAAAAAGGTTATTGATAATCTCAGCAACTGGATAGAAAACAATCCTCTGTTTAAAAAGGCCGGAGAGATCGGCGGTCAGGTTGTCGAGACCGTAACCGAGTTGAAAGACGATGCCTCCGAATTTGTCTCCAACAGCTGGGAATCTGCAAAGGAATCTGCTGGTAATGCAGTCAACTCAGTCAAAGACGGATTTAAAAAGTTAGGAAGCTTCTTTTCATCAAAATCAGATCAACCGGAAACGAGTGGTAAAGGTGCATTAAGTTCTTCTTCTCCCAGCAATGTTTCTTACAAAGGTCTTGGTTCAATCAGTTCAAAATATGAAACAGGTGGCAGGGGCGTTAGCACTATTTCAACTGGTAAGGGCGATTACGGTGGCGCATCGTATGGCGCCTATCAATTGTCCTCCAAATCTGGAACTCTGCAACGGTACTTGAAGCATTCTGGTTACGATAAACATTTTGAGGGACTTCGAGCAGGCACCTCTGAATTTAACAAAAAATGGAAAGAGTTAGCGGCTAATGATGAAAATTTTGGCAATTCACAACATGAATTCATCAAAGCCACTCACTATGACCCAACTCTTGCAAGACTGAACAAGTCCGGAATTGATTTATCAAAACGAGGAAAAGCGGTACAAGAAGCTATTTTCTCAACCTCTGTTCAATATGGCACAGGAAAGGCCCACAAATTAGTTCGGGATTCCTTAAAAGGAAAAGATTTATCGACGCTTTCCGATGCAGACATTGTTGCAGCAATTCAGGACAGAAAATTGGCCTCTGTGAGTTCAGATTTCAGGTCTTCAAGTCGAAATATTCAGGCCGGTGTAGCAAAAAGAATTGTCAGAGAAAAAGCGGATTTGCTGCAACTAGCAGCCGCAGATGAAGTTAGTACAAAATTTTTCAACTCAAGTATAGCCTCCGACTTGGCAAAGGCCACTGGGAATCTTTCTGTTCCAACAGTCAGTGCAAAAACTGGGAACTTGACGGCTCCGACAATTCCCACTTCCCCAAAACTAGCAAAACCTGAGCCAATTTTAGAACGGCTTGCCTCCGGTTCTACAACAGGCAAAGAAGCAGCAAGTGGAGGTGGACTAAACAACATCACTCAGGACGTAAGGGACCGACAAATAGCTCACATTGTCACAGGCGGAATTGTTTAGCTTTCGGAAAAACTAAATCAGCGGGAAATAGGTTTTCAACTATCGTACAACTATGAAGAAAATTACCGCACAAGAAGCTCAGGCCATGATTTCCCATTGGCTACACACTCCAACAAATGGCTATCTTGGCTCCGATTACGGTCAGGATGCAAAGGCCATGCTACAGAATCCACAATCTTTGGGGTTGGGGGACGCTTTTTTGAACAAATTGCGGCAGGATGTCCCTATCTTACAAACGCTTGGAACTGACGATTTGAATTTGTATGCAGTAACAGAACAACCGGACAAACTGAAAATTTTGATTGAAATGGCCGGTAGGCCGATCGAAGTAGCGGAAGTGGACAAATAATATGCTGACCAAAGACGATTTGATTAAGGCCTTCACCGATTCAATCGAGAAGTATCCAACTTTAAAGGCATATGCCAAAGTACAGGATCCTCGCCTCATGCAAAACATCGAGGCAATGGCAACAATGCTGTCAATGCTAAGTTCTCAAGTGGAAACAGCTCAGCTCGAAGGCTTTCAAAAAACGAGAGACTCAACCATTCTGGCTGATGCATTTATGCGAGGAATCGTGAGAAAGGGACGACCGTCCAGAGCGAAAATCTTGGTTGAAAACACAGGTGAATCAAACTATATCGTTGAAACTGGACGCATGTTGCTCGATACTGATGGGCGGTTATGGCAAATTGTGACACCAGCTACAGTTGAACCAGCAAAAACCGCCTTCGTTGAGGCAGTTCAGCAAGTTTCAGAGTCCTTCGAACATACAATTCAAGACACCTATCCCTTCTATGAAATTAACATCCCCGAATCAGAGGATGGGTCTTACTTGTGCGGAATCGGAGTAAAAGATTCTGACAATAATGACTTCGAGTATCGAGATCGTTATGTCAATGTTTTGCCGAATGAAAAGATCTTTCATGTTGAAGCGGATGAACGACAAAATGTGTATGTACGACTGGGATATAGAGATATTGTTGGTTACCAGCCTTCAAACGGTGAAATTTTGACAATCAATATCTTTAGGACTTTCGGAGATATCGTTATAGAAAAAGGATCTCCTTTTTCTTTTGAGTATACGCAGACTCCACTTGATAGCTTAGTGAATTTTTCAATGGACAGTCTCCTAATTGAAGGACAGAACCCGGTCCCTATGGCAACCCTACGTGATTTGGCTAGATACCCATCGATATACGACAACAATGCCGTTTTTCTTGGAGAGTTCGATTTTTTGGTCCGTCGGAATTTTCCCACGCTTCAATTTCTCTCCGTTTGGAATGAATGCTTGGAGGAAGAAGCTCGCGGAGCAAATGTCAAAAATATCAACTGCCTTTTTGTAGCCTGCCTGTCTAATGCCGGAACAGAAAAAATAATCACTGCAAAAAACGGAGCCACTGTCGAAATTGCAGAAGGCGAACTCACAGAGACTCAAAGGTCGATCCGTGAAACAATTGAGAGGGCTGACGATAGTTATCGAGTGAGATTTTTTGCTCCGGTGTTAGTGCCTATTTGTATCACCGTAAAGGCTCGAGTTTCGACCGCCTATGTCGCCTCAGAAATCAAAGAAAAGATCATTGAAGCCCTGCTTGATGAATATGGTAAAACATCCACAGCGGCAAAAAGAGGCAACAACAAAGTTCTGTATATTAAAGTCTATGAGTTGCTTAAAAAAAAGATCCCTGCATTGAGCGAGGGTGAATCAGACATATCGATTCAAATCAGTGGGTATGATGAGGCGATCAAATTCCCAGAGCAATGGAGATTTGTTGACGAGAATTCTCTAACAGTTTCCGTCACCTCTGCGAACATTATCAGCCCTGGATGGAGTTGATAATGACAAAATTTGACTTCAAAAACGCTCAACCCCCTAGCCTTTTACCTCTTGAGAATTCATTCACTGAAAATGACTACGAGAGAGAAGTAAAAGAGCTGTTCATAGAAATATTCAAAAAGAACCTTTCTGACAATGTGTTCGATATAAATGTAGCCGGCAATGCTCAGCTTGGAAGCCAAACGCTTGTCAAGCGAAGCATAAATTCCGATGGGCTTGTGCTGCTACAGGGCGACAGAGAAGAGGATTCAACCAGATATCTCTATCGCGCTTGGAAATCTAGAAACAATCAAGGTCGCGGGTTACATTTCCTAAGAACCTACCTCCAACTGCTTTTCCCTAATCTTTGTACAGTTGCTCAAGCGTGGCAAGACAAAAAATTAACTTATCCTAGTGGGTTGACCGATAAAACGCCGGAAGAGACTGAAATTAATGAGTATTTTCTAACCAGCAGGGTTTTGATTTCGTTGACATTTGATGTGAATGCTCATTCTCTGAAGGAATTCCGAGACATCATTCGCTCTGTTATCCCCGCCCGACTGGTACCTGAATTCAGGTTTTTTATCTATTTCGCTGTTTCAGTTAAACCATGGGTCGACTACTATTTCAGCATGGATAAAAAATCCAACATTCCTCTCTTCGCAGAACAACTGTACGTCACAACCGATGAAGAACTGCAATTCATTGTACGAGAGTCGAATCCTTATCTCTTAGGTCATAACAGCGTCAATTTGAAATTTGATAGTTCTAAACAGAGCGACATTTATTTATCGAAAATAATTCGGATTGGACAACCAGAACTTTTTGTTAGCGGTGGATGGAACGTAACGCATTATGGGTCCTACATCGTGGAAGGTTCAATCACGAAAATTTCTTAGAACGACTTCATAACTCGGAAAATTCAAGCTTTCCCCCCAAACGCCCGAACACAAAATTAGTACACACCAATTTTTGACGGGATTAAAACATGGCGGAAGGCGTAGTTGTCGTTAGCTTTCGACAAAAGATTGCAGACTATTTGGCTGGCAAGGCTGGCTTGGGAAAAATCAAATATATGGCGTTTGGAGATGGTGGCCACAACGCCGACCTCAGCCCAAAACCTACAAATGAAAACGCAACTGGTTTAGTTAACGAACTTCTTCGAAAAGAACTTGAAGAAGTCACACAAGAGGAAGTGCTTTCAGTCACAGGTAAGGGCATTTTGGAAACAACTGATTGTGTCAACAAAGTCATCTCCGAAGCTGCCATCTATGACGAAAACAACAATCTGGTCTGCATAAAAAATTTCTCGGCAAAAAAGAAAGAGGCGGACGAAACCTATGCCGTTTCGTTGGTGCTCCGAGTCTAACAAGTTGAACTGTTAAGGAATTTTTACATGACCTCTCCTCTCGTTTTACCTCACAGTACCATCTCTCGAATTGCCAACATGGCTCCAGCCACCCCAGCTCTTTGGAATGACAAATACGAGGAAATTGATGAAAATTTCGCCGCTTTGAAAACGGCAATTGATACTCTTCAGGGTTTGACAGGTGATGCCTCAATCACAAGCAAGGGCATCATTCAGTTGGCTCAATCAGTTGATCTTAGCCAGGGCACCGATGATACCAAGGCCGTAACGCCGAAGGTTCTTATTGACTATTTGAGCTTATTCGGCCGGTTGATGGTTCCCATTGGGACTGTTTTGCACTATTTGGGGAGCACAATCCCAACAGGTTTCCTGCTTTGTAACGGCGCCAGCCTTAGCAGAACGGAATACCCGGAACTTTTTTCTGTCATTGGCACAAAATGCGGAAGCGACAGTCCTAGCACATTCAAGATACCCGACACGCACCATCGGGTTCTCGAAGGCACCACGGTGCTTTCGGAGGTCGGAAAGTATATTGAAGCTGGATTACCGAATATCAAAGGTTCATTTCAAGCCTATTCCTACAATGGCACTTACTCGCTCAATCAAGAAATTACGAATGGAGCATTTAAAACTGTGGTGAGTAATAAAAATGCAACTTTGAGCAATGGCACTTCAGCCGGAACGAATGATTACTTTCTGGATCTTTCGTCAGTTAACGACATATATGGATCTGCGTCTACGAATCAACCGGCTTCATTGAGAAGTTTGTGTTTAATACGCGCGTATTAGAGCAAGAGATCGGAGAGACGCTGGTTGGTTAGTCGTTGCTGTCCCGTAAAGGGCATTACTTTTAGCGGCGGAAAACATTACCGCATTCTGACCCGTTCCTGA
>CANTYJ010000031.1 GCA_947854175.1 uncultured Turicimonas sp.
CGACCATTGGAGCTTTGCCGGTGACTTGACACACTCGTGCCATCGCTAACTCTCCAGAATAAAAATATTAAAACTTACCTTCAGTCTTCCCAAAAATGAGAAGGCTAAGGACTAAAACACGAAATTATACGTACTTTTCTTGAACTTTGCATTTCCTTCAGATAAATTTTTTAGGAAAAAGTATTTACGTTGCAACAATTTGTACTTTTTACACTATGAAATTTTCCCAATGCTGAAACGCTGAGGTGCTACCGAATCAATCATCCGATGTGCTTCAAAGGTCGTTAAGCGGCAGATTTTCTGAGGCTATAAAGAAGGACAGCTAAGAATAGGGCCGCTGAAATGACACTTAATGCAGTTCCCGGTATGGCACAGAAAACATAATCTTTAGAGTGCTCAATGGCGCTTCCTCCCATCCAGGAACCGATAGCGTTGGCTCCGTTATAGGCAATTTGTCCAAGCGCAGCAAGAATGACCTTGGCATTTCCGGCACCTTGAATAATGAGTGCCTGCATTGGACCTGAGATGAAGAAATATCCGAAGGCAGCTCCTGCCATGGCTAAAACAGCAGAAGGCAAATGGCCAGAGAAGAAAAACGCTGCAGCAATAGACAATGCAATTAGCGTCTGACCAATAAAGACTAAAAACTCATCACTGAATTTCTTGGTCAATGGTGCTGACACAATGTTTCCTATGAACATCGAAGCACCCGCGATAAACATGATTAAAGTCATATGGACGGCCGGCATATGGGCGACATAAGTCATGATCGGATCCATATAAGAATAATAGGCGTAGAAACCGCCACTGCCGATAGCAACGCCGGAGAGAATGATCCAGGGATGTGCGAACTTCAAGGGAGCCAATTCTTGCTTTAAAGGTTTTTTCTCCACCGGTAAAGACGGTAACCAAAAATAGAGAGCAACTAACAGAAGGACTGATAAAACTCCGATTCCTCCGAAAATGAACCTCCAGGAATACTCCAGACCGATTAATGAACCGATAGGAACACCGACGAGGTTGGCTGTCGTTTGTCCGAGGACCATCAGAGTAATATCCTTGGATGCTTGTCCGGCTGACGCTAATCTTTCGCAGACAACAGCACTCAAGGCGAAGAATATCCCGTGAGGACTTCCGGAAATAAAACGTGCCGTTAACATCATGAGATCATTCTGAGCCAAGGCTGCGGTTGTATTTCCGACAAGAATAAGACAAGCCGCTATCAGAAGAGTTGTTTTTAAATTTGAATCCCGGCCGAATATCAGTAAACCAACAATTCCCGCGCATACTCCGGCTGCATAAGCCGAAATATACAAACCTGCTTGCGGAATACTGACAGACAGTTCGTGAGCAATCGAGCCTAAAACCGGAACGATTCCCAATTCTGCGACGCCTAGACAAAAAGTGCCGATACACAGAGCAATAATGTGCTTATTGAGTTGCATGCAAAGCCTCCTTCTGCAGTAGAGTTTATTTCACCGAAGTTTTTGCGTTTAAGGCTTTTGCTCAATATTGGAAGCCGACTGTGAGAAAGAAATTAACTAAATTAAAATGCAGATCCGTTGGAGAATTCGATGAAAATAATTTTGGCACAGCCCCGGGGATTTTGCGCCGGTGTGGAAAGAGCAATAGAAATTGTAGAAAGAGCACTAAAGGTTCATGGTGCTCCGATTTATGTCCGCCACGAGATCGTTCATAACAAATATGTGGTCAACTCACTTAAAGCCAAGGGCTCAATTTTTGTTAACGAAATAGATGAAGTTCCGGACGGCTCGGTTCTGATTTTTTCAGCCCATGGAGTACCTAAAAGTGTGTCCGAAAGAGCCGCTCAAAGGGACTTAAAAATTTACGACGCAACCTGTCCATTGGTCAGGAAAGTTCACGCCGAAGTCGCGAAGATGCATAAAAACGGTTATGAAATCGTGATGATCGGACACGTTGGTCATCCAGAGGTTGAAGGAACGGTTGGTCAAGTTAGTCAGAAAATTGAAGTAGTTGAGTCGGCAGAACAGGTCGGAAAACTGAAACTAAAAAATTCAGAAAAAGTTGCTTATGTTAGTCAGACTACTATTTCATGCGATGACTCTAAAGTGGTCATTGAAGCTTTAAAGAAAAAGTATCCGCTTGTTTTAGAACCCAAAAAGGCGGACATTTGTTATGCCACCCAGAACCGTCAGGACGCAGTCAAAAAATTAGCATCCCAGGTCGATATCGTATTAGTAGTTGGAAGTAAAACAAGTTCTAATTCAAACCGCTTGAGAGAAGTTGCAGAAGGGGTGGGAACCCCCGCATATCTGCTTGATGATGCTTCTGAAATCAATCCCGGCTGGCTCAAGGATAAGAGTGTCATTGGAATTACCGCCGGAGCAAGTGCCCCTGAAATATTAGTTGAAGAAATCATAGAAAAATTGCAGGAACTTGAAACATGCGAAGTAGTCACGATGGATGGAGTACAAGAGTCCGTGGAATTTCCTTTGCCGAAAGGGCTTTGGAAAAAAGACCTGGAAGAGGCCGGCGCTAATAGTTAGTTTCCTATAGACAGATTAAAGGTACAGATTAAATGAGTAAAAAGAAAAACGTTTCAGAAACTCCGGCCACGAGCTGGTTAAAACAACATCATGTTGATTTTGAAGAAGGTGTCTATGAATACGTGGATCATGGGGGCACTTCTCAAGCCGCTCAGTGTTTTGGTGTTGATGAGCACAACGTGATCAAAACACTCATCATGGAAGATGAACATGCTCATCCATTGGTTATTCTGATGCATGGAGACTGTGAAGTTTCGACCAAAAATCTTGCCAGAGAAATTGGGAAGAAACATATTCAGCCGTGTAAACCTGAAATCGCACAAAAGAACTCCGGTTACCAGGTTGGAGGAACCTCTCCGTTTAATACCCGCAAACAGATGCCGGTTTATGTCGAAAAGACGATTCTCGATCTACCATTTATTTACATTAATGGCGGCCGGCGCGGGTTTAACGTAAAGATTGATCCTAAAGTCTTAACAGAAGTCCTCGGTGCAATTCCGGTTGAATGCGCCAATAGTAAATAGGACCGAATTAGCAACCGGACAGTTGCCAGCGGGGTTTGATGGAAAAGCCATCAATTTCACCATGGTCCATGTTCTTTATATGGGCTGCAGCCGCAGCGGCAATCATGGCGCCGTTGTCAGTGCATAAAGCAAGGGGTGGAAAAAAGATTTTTACCCCAATTTTTTTACAAGCTTTCGTGAGAGCTTCGCGAAGTTGTTTATTAGCACTGACACCGCCTGCGACGACCAAAGACTTATAGCCGGTCTTCTTTAAAGCCTTTATAGTTTTTTTAACCAGAACTTCAGTCACCGAATCAACAAAAGCTCTCGCCAGATTGTGTTTAAATTCAGGAGAGTTTGGATCTTCTGCAAGGCGGATAGTATTCATTACAGCGGTTTTAAGACCGGAAAAGCTAAAATCGAGATTATCTGTATGTAGGAGCGGCCGCGGCAAGTTAATTACGCCACTTTTTCCCAGTTCTGCAAACCTTGAAACCGCCGGCCCTCCCGGATAACATTCACCCAGTGCCTGTGCTGTTTTGTCAAATGCTTCTCCGACAGCGTCATCCAGAGTTTCTCCAAGTAACTCGTATTGTCCGGGGGCAGAGACTTTCATAATTTGAGTATGTCCTCCGGAAACTAATAACGTAACAAAAGGAAAATCCGGTTTCGAGCCTGAAAGCAAACAGGAGAAGAGGTGTCCTTCCATGTGGTGGACCCCGATGACCGGTTTATTGAGAGCCATGCCAATGGCATATCCGACTGAGGTGCCGACAAGTAATGCTCCGGCTAATCCCGGACCTTCTGTGACAGCAACCGCATCAATATCTTTTTTAGATATTTTTGCTTCTTCGACAACTTCATCTAAAAGAGGAATGATTCTGCGGATATGATCCCGGCTTGCGAGTTCAGGGACGACACCACCATAAAGTTTATGCATGTCTATCTGAGAATGCAGGGCAGCAGCCAGCATTCCTTTTTCGGTGTCGTAAAGTGCAACTCCGGTTTCATCACAACTGGATTCAATTCCCAAGATAATCATCTTTGTCTTTTTTCCATAAAAAAGGATATTTTAATTGCCGTTGAGAATTTTAGAACTTGAAGGAATTTAAAACTCAAATTGATGGTCAAACTCGGGCATTGTATTTGTTGTGTTAGTTACACAAAAAATACATATTTCTATGAGAATCAAGGGAAAAGTTTTAAAAATTAGATTAGAATTGCAAACTTTCGAACCATAAGAAATAGTGGATCTGTTTCTTGTATGGTTCAAACAAAGAACTTTTTGGTAATTAATTTTATTTAGGTTTAGGTGCTCGATGCCCACTATTCGCGTTAAAGAAAACGAACCGTTTGAAGTTGCACTCCGTCGCTTCAAACGTACAATTGAAAAGAGCGGTCTGCTCACAGAACTCCGTGCTCGTGAGTTTTATGAAAAACCAACAGCTGAACGCAAGCGCAAAAAAGCTGCTGCAATTAAGCGTCACTACAAGCGTCTGCGCAGCATGATGCTTCCTAAGAAGCTCTACTAATTTTTAATACTTTGCTTCACTTGAGGTTCTGCGATGAGTTTAAAAGATCAAATTACATCTGACATGAAGGACGCGATGCGTGCTCATGCAGCTGAACGTTTGAGTACAATCAGATTGCTTCTTGCTGCTATCAAACAGAAAGAAGTCGACGAACGCATCGTTGCAGATGACGCCGCTATTCAGCAGATTATCGGTAAGTTGATTAAACAACGCCGTGATTCTGTTGAACAATACAAAGCCGGCGGCCGAGAAGACTTAGCAACTAAGGAAGCCAATGAAATTGAAGTTCTTAGTGTTTATCTTCCTAAGCAAATGAGCGACGAAGAAATTAACTCAGTTATCGAACAAACTTTAAGTGGTTCAGGTCTTAGCGGTCCTGCTGCGATGGGCAAGGCGATGGGTCTTATCAAACCAAAAGTTGCAGGAAAAGCAGATATGGGTAAAGTCAGTGCTTTAATTAAAGCCTATCTCAACCGTTAAAGTCTGATTTAAAGTATTTGAAAAGCCTCGTCGGTTAAGCCTGCGAGGTTTTTTGTTGGGAGTTTTAATTGTTCATTGCACAATCGTTTATCAAAGAGCTTCTCGAACGGGTTGATATCTATGACACAATCAATCGTCGTATTACATTGAAGACGAAAGGAGATAACGGGTGGGCTTGTTGTCCTTTTCACAATGAAAAGACTTCAAGTTTTTCGGTTAGCAGACAAAAGCAGTTTTATCATTGCTTCGGTTGTGGTGAGCATGGAAATGCTATTTCATTTTTAATGAAATATGAAGGGCTTGATTTTGCCGGCGCTGTTGAAAAACTGGCAATGGAAAATGGCATGCAAGTCCGCTATGAAGGTAATCAGGGTAAGCGCAATCCCGAAATTCCCAGACTTGTTGATCTAATGAAAAAGGCTCAGGATTACTATCAGAAAAAACTTAAAAGTAATTCTGAGGCTCTCAAATATATCACCGATCGTGGATTAACGCCTGAAACGATAGATAAATTCGCTTTAGGGTATGCTCCGGAAGGTTGGAGAAACCTTTCTGAGGTATTTGATAAATCATTTTCTTCTCTTTTAATTGAAGCGGGACTTCAAAGAGAAGGGAAGAACAATAATGACTCTTATGATTTCTTCCGAAACCGTCTGATGTTTCCTATCCGAAACACCAGAGGTCAGACGATTGCCTTCAGCGCAAGAACCATGACCGGTGAAGAGCCTAAATACATCAATACTGGTGAAACGCCAATTTTTAAGAAGGGTAGTGAAGTATTTGGATTATATGAGGGTCAACGTTACATCAGAGAAAAGAACCGGGCTATTGTTGTCGAAGGTCAAATGGATGTCATCCAGCTTTCCCAGGCAGGTTTCCAGGAGGCTTGTGCTCCGTTGGGAACGGCTATCCGTTCAGAACACATTGAAAAACTTCTGAAGCTGACCGATCACATCATTTTTTCATTTGATGGAGATAAAGCAGGGCATAAAGCAGCACGTCGTTCTCTGGAGTTGGTTTTACCGTTATTAGGTACAGGCCAGAAGGCAAGCTTTCTGTTTTTACCTGACGGGGAAGATCCGGACAGTTATGTAAAAAACCATGGTGCGCAAGCTTTTGAAAAATATATTGAGAGTGCACAACCCCTGTCGAATTATTTAATTACAAATCTTTCTAATGGTCTTAATTTATCGACTCCGGAAGATAAAAGCGAATTTTTATCAACGGTTGCTCCTCTTTTGAGGTCAGTCAAGGACGTTGTTTATAAAACGACTTTATTGGCCAATATTGCAAAAACTACGGGGTTTGAAAATGAAAGGGCGCTAGCAAAAGCCTTAAATATTTCGCTACCTGAAGAAGCACAGGTTGCTAAAAAGGTTTTTGCTTCCTGGAAAAACAGAGCAACCAATCCTAACAGTCTGATATTCACAAAAAGAAGAGTCGCTCCGGACAAAGACATCCTTCTTAGTAAAGTTCTCAGGAATTTTTTACTATATCCACAGCTGGCCGTTGAATTTGAAAGAACGGCTACAGAAATATTTCTGACTCTGGAAAACGAGATGGCTCAGGCCATATTAGAGCTTCTTTCAATCGTTTTTAAAGAAGGAGAAGACGGATACACCATGCAGGAATCTTTGATTGCAATTGCCGATCCGACACAACCGGAATTCGAGGAAAAAGTTGAAGAAGCGCGGACTCTTTTACTTTCTTTAAGTGCTCAGGAAAAGAACTATGAGCTTTTTTTGAGTGAGATATCTGCCGGAAGAGAGCTTCAGACTGACTTTTATGCAGCGCAAAAAGAAGTTCAAAATGTTTTCTATCAGCTCGAACTGGAGCATATCGAAAATGAAAAGAAAAAGCTTTTGGCCGCCGGAGTGAATACAGAAGAAGACAAAGAAAGATTCTCAACTCTTTTTTCGAAAGCAAATGAGCTAAAGAAAGCTATTCGAAATTTACATAAGGAAATAGGTTCTTACTTGAAATTTTAGTAAGTAACCCAATCTAGGAAATAGGCGCTTGACTTATATAGTATAATCGAGTGTTTATTAGTCGAACAAAAATAGAGTCGCCCAGGAGATCGTGGAAGATCGGAGGCGTTTTAAACCCTGGATAGCTCACCTGTAAGCAAAGCAAAAAGGCCAATAGGGCAGCGATATGCAAAGTTAGCTTTGATACGATGAGTAAGACAGGATACCGGAATCCGAAGATTCTTTTAACGGGATTCCGATAAGACTTATAGTCAAATTGAAGGTGAAAGAATGGCAACTGCCAAAAAATCTACTTCTACAAAATCAACCAAAAAAAGCGAAAAAACAGTAGAGGCTGTTGAAGCGACAACAACAGTCAAAAAGACTGCAACCGCCAAGAAAGTAACCGCTGAGAAAAAAACGACAAGCGCAAAGACAGAAGCGAAGAAAACAACCGCTAAGAAGTCTGCAGCCTCAGCAAAAAGTACAGCAACAAAACCGGCTATAGCAGCAAAGACAGCTTCTGCTACAAAAACAACTACTAAGAAGACTACTGCTAAAAAAACTGCGGATGATTCTAAAGAGTCTGTGAAAGTAGCTGAAGTTACAACACCGGAACCGGTAGTTGAGAAAAAGCCAGCCAGAACCCGTAAAACAGCTGTAAAGGCCACTGAAGAAAAGCAGGAAACCGTTAAGGCTGAGGATCCTGCTGCCTCTAAGAAGACTCGCGGACGCAAAAAAGCTGTACAAGAAGAAGCCGTTGAAGTCAAGACAGCTAAAACCGAAGAGGTTTCCGAGGCAGAACCTGCATCTAAACCCCGTCGCGGAAGAAAGCCGAAGGCAGAATCTGCTAAGACATCTAAAGCCAAGGCTTCGAGCCGCTCCAATGAAGATGATTTGGTCGGTGAAGCAGATGACGACGCCTATGATGAAGAGGTCGCTATTGCTGAAGCTTACGTTCCGACAGCCTCCAAGAGAGGACGCGGCCGTGCAGCTAAAGATAAAGCAATGAAAGAGGCGATTTCAAGAAGCTTTAGCCATCATGACGAGGATACAAAAGAGAACCGCTTGAATAAGCTTCGTGCTTTGATCCGCATGGGCAAGGAACGTGGTTATTTGACTTATTCAGAAGTCAACGACCATTTGCCTGAAAACGTTGTTGAACCGGAGCAGATTGAACAGATCGTCTCTACCTTATCTGATTTAGGTATTCAGGTTTATGAACAGGCACCGACCGCCGATGACTTACTCATCGGAGATTCTGTGCCCACAGCCACAGACGACGCGGCTGAAGAAGAAGCGGAAGCTGCTTTAGCCACTGTTGACCCTGAATTCGGCCGTACAACAGATCCGGTCCGTCTTTACATGAGAGAAATGGGATCGGTTGAACTGTTGACCCGTGAAGGCGAAATTGAAATTGCCAAACGAATTGAAGATGGCCTGAAACACATGGTTCATGCTATCTCCGGTTGCCCGACAACGATTATGGAAATTTTGGAGATTGGTCAAAAAGTGAAGGACGGCCAAATCCAGATTGATGAAATCGTTGACGGCTTAGTTGACGGTCTCGATGATGAAGTTGTAAATCAAGTTGATGAAGATGATGAAAGTACTGATATCGGTGCATCCGGTATGACAGCTAGTCAGCTTGACGAACTTAAAACACGTGTTCTTGAAAAACTAGATCACTGTACTGAGTTGTATGAGAAAGTCAAAGAAGCTTACAGAAAAGAAGGTTACAGATCTGAGGCATATATCAAGGCACAAACAGCAATTCAGGAAGAACTGCTGACACTTCGTTTCACAGCTAACACTGTTGAACGTTTGTGCACTTTGTTAAAAGACCAAGTAGACGGTGTCCGCAAGATAGAAAACCGTATTTATGACATTATGGTTAACCGAGCCAGAATGCCTAGAGATTACTTCCTTTCAAATTTCTTTGATAAGGAAACACAGATTGAATGGTCTGAACAGGAAGCTAACTCCGGTAAGCCATATGCTCCTGTAATTCAACGTAATCTTCCTGAGATTCAACAGTTGCAAGGCCAATTGGCTGAACTTCAAGACCGTGTAAATCTTCCTTTGAAAGATCTCAAGGATGTTTACACACAGATGGCAACAGGTGAAGCGAAAGCCCGCAAAGCCAAGAAGGAAATGACAGAGGCCAACCTCAGACTTGTGATTTCTATTGCGAAGAAATACACCAACCGTGGTTTGCAATTCCTGGATCTGATCCAGGAAGGTAACGTTGGTCTGATGAAAGCAGTTGATAAGTTTGAATACCGTCGTGGTTATAAATTCTCTACTTATGCAACATGGTGGATCCGCCAGGCAATTACCCGTTCTATTGCAGACCAGGCAAGAACCATCCGAATCCCGGTTCATATGATAGAAACTATCAACAAGATGAACCGTATTTCAAGACAGATCCTTCAAGAAACAGGAATTGAGCCTGATCCTTCTGTTTTGGCTGAAAAGATGGATATGCCTGAGGATAAGATCCGCAAGATACTGAAAATCGCAAAAGAACCGATTTCTATGGAAACTCCAATCGGGGATGACGAGGATTCACATCTTGGCGATTTCATTGAAGACGTTGGTACAGAAGCTCCGGCTGATGCTGCTCAACATGCAAGCCTCCAGGAAATTACAAAAGAAGTGTTGGATTCTTTAACTCCGAGGGAAGCCAAAGTTTTGAGAATGCGTTTTGGTATCGAAATGGCAACCGATCACACTTTGGAAGAAGTAGGCAGACAATTTGATGTGACACGTGAAAGAATCCGTCAGATTGAAGCTAAGGCTCTAAGAAAGCTCCGCCATCCGAGCCGTGCCGAAAAACTGAAGAGTTTCCTTGAAGGAAGCAAAGGTGAATAAGTAAAATCCAACCACTAAATTTTTAGTCTTAAATCCGATTTGTAAGTGCATTCTAGTTCTGATAGAATGCACTTTCTTTGAAGAGAGAAGCACTGCTTTTCTCAGGCCCCATAGCTCAGTTGGTTAGAGCAGTCGACTCATAATCGATTGGTCGCTGGTTCA
>CANTYJ010000032.1 GCA_947854175.1 uncultured Turicimonas sp.
GGTAGAGCAGTGGACTTTTAATCCATTGGTCGCAGGTTCGAGTCCTGCACAGCCCACCAGTGCGGGAGCATAGCTCAGTTGGTAGAGCAGCGGACTCTTAATCCGTAGGTCCCGGGTTCGAATCCCTGTGCTCCCACCATCATCACTCTGTTGAGCTTTTTCTTTTTCTACTTTCCATTTTTTTTATTCAACCAGATAAAAGAGCTACTCTTTTAATCGATTTAGCACAAGTAAGTCTGCTTGTTCATCTCTTAATACTCATCCAAATCCCAATAGTTTTGAGTTTTATTTTGTGCAAAACTTTACTCATGATGCGTTTAGTATTTTTGAGATTTTTATTTTTGGCGCTGATGTTTTTGACTTCATCTGCCGCACAAGCAAAAGAAGAGCTTCGTATTGGCTTGATAGATACATTTGACCCGGATTTTTACCTTTTAACCTTCGTACCGACTATCGAGCATCTCAAAAAGGAACTCCCTAGCTACGATCTTAAAATCGTTGAAATTTCTCCGACAAATATCATTCCTGATATCGAAAAAACACAACCTCAGTTCGTCATTGCATCTGCCGGTGATTTTTCAACTTTACTAACCGTCAAAGGTGCCCAACAAATCGCAACAGTAAAGCGGCCACAAGCAATTAATTCCGAAAAAGCAGTATTCGCCACTTTCGTAGTTAAAAGCAAACGTAGCGACATAGCTAAAATTGAAGATCTAAAAAATAAGAAAGTTGTCGCAACTTCTGCCACCGATTTCGAAGGTTGGCTAGTTCCTTTGGGTGAAATTGCTTCAAAAGGCCATGATCCGGACAACTTTTTTAAAGAAATCCAATTTACTGAACATCTATATCCTGACGTCTTAACCAACTTAAAAGTTGATAACGCTGACGTTGGAATTTTTGGTCCATGTCAATATGAGAAATTATTGCAGTCAGGACAAATTACAAAAGATGAATTTCGGGTCATTAATAAGAAAGGAGCAGATGAAGTCTGTCTGCGTTCTACGGAAATGTATCCTGATGTTGTCTTTTTTTCGATGGACGGAGCCCCTCAGAAAGCCGTTAAAGCTATCACCTTGTCGTTATTATCTCTTCCCGAAGAAATGAATAACTTTGAATGGATCCCAACGAGTAATTTCTTGAAGGTTTTAGACCTCATGAAATCTCTAAAAATTGGTCCTTATCATCACCTTCGGGAAACAACGGTAAAGGCATTCGTTGAGGCACACAAATTAGAAATTGGTCTTTTCATCGCACTACTTTTGGCAATTTTGGTCCACATCATCCGCGTCAATATGCTTGTTAAAAAGAGAACTGATGAATTAACAGCATCTTTGGCGGAACAACAGCTGATAGAGTCAAAAGCAAGAGAAAATCGGGAGAAACTCGAAATGCTGGAGAAAAGTAGAGTTATCTCACAGCTAAGTTCAATGTTTGCTCATGAGGTTAAGCAACCGATTACTAACATTATTTATTATGCCAGCGGTTTAAAGATGCTGACTGAACAACTGCATATTGAGAATGCCCAAGTCAAAACAGCACTCGATAAAATCGGAGAACAAGCCAGAAGAACTGCTGAAATAATTGAACATGTGCGCTCTTATGCAAAACACAGACCATCGAAAGAAACTGTTTTTGATTTAAGTTCAATTATCAAAAGAGCTGTCGAAAGTACAAAAGAGCATGAAAGAAAAACAACCGAAATCACGCTGAAGTCTCCCGATTCTTCCGTTTTTACAAAAGGAGATCCTTTTGAAATCGAACTGGTAGTACTGAACTTGATAAAAAATGCGTTGCAAGCTGTTCAATCCGTTGCTGACCCGAAAGTCATAGTAGAAATTTCGGAACTGCCCGGAAAGTACGAAGTTAATATTATTGATAACGGGCCTCCACTTTCAGATGAGAAATTTAAAAACCTTGGAAAACCCATTCATAGCGACAAAGCTGATGGCTTAGGAATAGGCCTGTCAATTGCGGCAAGTATTGTTGAAAGTCACGGCGGCCACTTAAGCTTTAAAAGAAATCAGCCTAACGGGCTTATTGTTCAATTTTGCGTTGATAAAAAAATAGGCGGAGAAAAGAAAAATGATCAAACTTAGACCAATTATCCGAATTGTCGATGACGATCCGACCATTTGTGATTCTTTATCTTTTTTTCTTCAATTAGCAGGCTGGCAAACTGTTTGTTATCGCAACCCGCTTGACTTTATCAATGATGATTGGGCTCATCCGGGATGCATTATTTTGGATGTAAGAATGCCAAGTCTGACAGGACTGGAAGTCCAGAAGAAACTCAAAGAAAAGAATATCGATTTACCCGTTATCTTTTTATCAGCTCACGGCGATATTGAGATGGCTGTCAACTGCGTAGAACAAGGTGCATTCACATTTCTTGTAAAACCTCCTGAACCTGAAAAACTAAAAGAAGTTGTAGAAAAAGCCGTAAAACAAAATATCGAAAACAGAAAAATAAAAAATGAATCAGACAAACTAAAAGAACAATTTAAATCTCTGACTCCAGCAGAACAATTAGTTGCACGGCAAGTAGCAAAAGGCTTGAGCAATAAAACCATTTCATCAGTTCTTGATATATCAGAAAGAACAGTTCAGTCCCATCGGGCCAAGGTATTTGAAAAACTCGAACTGGAAAATGCCGTTGAATTATTCCAATTTTTAAAAGATATGGAAACTATATGAAAAGACGTTTCTTGATGAAGCTAGGAATAGCCGCTTGGACAGGAGCCGGTCTGTCTTGTACCTTTGCAGCAGAAACAACACACTGCGATGTCGTTGTTGTCGGGGCCGGAGCCGCGGGCTTATCAGCCGCCCTAGAAGCCGCCAATGCCGGGACCTCAGTCATTCTCATCGAGAAAGATTCTTTTGTCGGCGGAGATACATTAGTTTCCGGTGGTTTCTTTAATGCTCCCGATCCTGAACTTCAATCTAAATCCGGCATTATTGACAGTCCTGAATTCTATCTGCAGCAAATTCGGAAATCAGCCAACGGAAAAGGCTCTCCTTTCCTACAAAAGACTTTGGCTGAAAATGCATTTGAAACACTCGAATGGTTAAAGAGTAACGGAATTGTATTCGAAGATCATATCTATGAAATCTACGGCTCAAGACATCCCAGATGCCATAAGCCTAAAGGAGTAAGCGGGACTTCTTATATTCAAAAACTTTCTGAGGCCTGTTTAAAGGCAGGAGTTAGATTGTATACAAAGACAGAATTTGTAGATTTCGTCAAAGAAGCCAACCGCTTTCTTGGCATTAATGTTGTAAATGAAAACAGGCTGAAAACAATCTTTGCTAAATCAATAGTCCTCGCAGCCGGAGGTTTTGGTAATAATCAGGAAATGCTTAAACGTTACATGCCAAATCTTAAGTTCGTGTATTCCGACACAAAAGGTTCAGGCTACGTTTTAAAAAAAGCAATTGATCATGGCCTTAAAGTCGAAAACATGAACGCTATCGAATGCGTTCCGGAAGGTTCTTTCCTTGATCAATTCTCTGCGCGAATATATGTGTTTATAGAAGGAGTCATTTTTGTCAACGAAAACGGTGAACGTTTTGTCGATGAAACAGCCACCCGAAGAGATATCAGTAATGCATTGATTGCACAAGGCTCTCGCCGCTGCTACACCATTTGCGGCTCTGAGTGCATTTCTTTAATGGATAAAATTCTACAAAAAAACTTGTACCGCGCTTATTTTTCAGGCCAGGTATGGAAGGCCGATACACTGGAAGCACTATGTGAAACAATCGATATTCCGCATTCACAGGTTAAAAAATATGCGGTTGATCAATCAACAAAAACCAATTTCCCAAGAAAATCTCCTTTCTGGGCTGTTCGCATGTACCCATGGGTCCACTACACGTTGGGCGGACTTGCAATAAACGAAAAAGGCCAGTGTTCTAATGAACAAGGCGAAACGATCCCTAATATTTTTGCTGCAGGTCAAATCACCGGCAACATTCATGGAGAAAATAGATTGGGAGGAAATGGTTTAACGGATGCTTTCGTATTCGGACGCATTGCCGGTCGGGAAGCTGCAAAATTAGCAAAAAACACCTAGCACACTAAAAATAAAAGATCAACTGTTTAAATACGGATGATTCATAATTAAGACAAATTTAATATTTCCTATAAATCAACAATATTCAGTGATTTCTCAAGGAGATAGTTAAATGAATACATCCCGTCGTTCACTTCTTAAAGGTGGCATCATTGCTTCAGTAGCTTCTGGTTTTGCTGCTGTACCGGCTTTGGCTGCTCAAGACAATAAAACCCAATTCCCACAGCATACTTATGATCTGGTTATCGCAGGTTTGGGAATCGGCGGTATCGTAACTGCTATCAGAGCAGCAGAAGACGGTTTAAAACCTGTTGTTTTGGAAAAGATGGGCTCAGCAGCCGGTAACACTGTTTACTCCGCAGGATTTATGCTCGGTGTCAACACCAAGATGCAGCAGGAAAAAGGTTTAAAGACCGGTGATACAGTCGATAAATTCTATGAAGACATGATGAAAGTGTCTCAAGGCAGAGGCGATCCAGCTCTTACCCGTTTAGTTGCAGAAAACGCTGATGCAACTTTGAACTGGCTTCACGATTATGTCGGTGTCAAATATAACGTTGGTGCAAAACTTGTTTGGCCAATGCTACAGAGAGCTCACCTGACCACCGGCGAAGAAAAGCCGGGCGGAAAACAGTTGATGAGCTATTTATTGAAAAAAGCTAAAGAACTCAACATTCCTATCGTTTATAACGCAAAAGTTATCTCACTTATTGACAATCCGAAGAATGGTGCAGTCATCGGCGTTAAAGTTAAAACCAAAAAAGGTTTTGAAGAATATCTTGGTAAGCTTGGTGTTGTTATGGCAACCGGCGGTTTCTCAGCTAACAAGATGATGCTTACAATGATGGCAGGAGTTCCGGCTGCCAACATGCCGGTTCGTGGCTCTAATTCCGTCACCGGTGAAAGTATTCTTTTAACAGCTCCTTACTTCCCGAAGGTTGTCAATGTTGACCAGTATCACTGCGGCCCAATCCATGGACCTACAGGTGCAAATCCTTTAAACATTGTAAATACCGGTATTGCAGTCTCCAAAGAAACTAAGAGATATACCAACGAAGGTCACACCTACGTTGAGATGTCCCGCGATACAGCAGCAAAAACAAAAGACAATTGGGGTTTTATGATTGTTGATGAGGACACTCATAATCTTCCGATGCTCAAAAACGACTGGTTCTCATATGAATCCAAGAAAGCTCCTGTCTACAAGGCAGATACAATAGAAGGTCTTGCAAAAGAAGCAGGATTGGATCCTGTCGAATTGAAGAAGATTGTCGATGAGTACAACATGGCACTCAAGGAAGGCAAACTTGATCAATTGAATCCTCCGAACACCCACAAGAATCCAAGACCGATTCTTAAAGCTCCTTTCTATGCAGTTCCATTCCAAGGCGGCATGACTGCCACATTTGGTGGTCCAACTATCAACACTAAAGGCCAGGTTCTCGATACAGAAGGAAAACCGATCAAAGGCTTGTACGCAGTCGGTAACGCTGCCGGTGGTTTGTTCTACGACAACTACGTCGGTGGTGCACAGCTTACTTCTGCCGCTGTTATCGGCCGTGCAATCGCTGATCATATGAAAGATTTAATGCAATAAGAGGTTTAATCCATGAAGACCGGAATATTTCATGCTTTGGTTTTAATTGCATTTGCGTTGTGTTCCTTTAATGTCAATGCTGAAATCAAGCTCCACGGCAAACATGCTCAAATGCATATGCAGTGTGATACTTGCCACGGCGATACAAGACCTAGAGAAGTTCCAGATGAACAGGTTTGTCTAAACTGTCATGGATCCCGCGAAGATGTTAAAAAATTAACATCCAAGCTCAATCCAAATCCTCACTATGGTCACAGTGATTCCCAGCCGTGTAATGATTGTCACAAACAACATGAACCTTCGGTCTTAACATGCGACCAATGTCATAAATTTGGATATAAGACTCCTTAATCTTTAAATTGTTTCTTAGCCGGCCTTGAGCCGGCTTTTGTTTTGAGTTCGTCACGCTGACATAACGTCAAACTTGGGTATCTCCCAATATCTCCTTCCTAAAAAAGTAATTTGATACTCGTTTTATATCTGTATTCAAAGTTAATCTTATAGCTCTAAAATTTTGAACGAAAACCAAACGTAATCTATAGACAACTATTGTCCGCTATCGAAACTATTTGTCCTGTCGGACCTCGAGGATAACCTCTGAAACGGAATAATTTTGACAATGATTGAACTACAGCACATAACCCAGGAATATGACCAAGCAGACGGAAATGGCAAGTTTTACGCCTGCAAAGATGTCAATGTTTCTATAAAGCCCGGGGAAATTTTTGGAATAATCGGGCGAAGCGGTGCAGGAAAAAGTACTTTGGTACGCTGCATCAACCTTTTGAATCGGCCGACTTCAGGTACAGTTGTCGTTGATGGCAAAGATCTAACCAAAATGTCTGATGCGGAACTTAGAAAAGAAAGAAGACAAATTGGAATGATCTTCCAGCACTTCAACCTTCTTTCCTCTAGAACTGTTTATGACAATGTTGCTCTTCCTCTGGAACTGGCCGGGACTCCTAAAGAAGAAATTAGAAAAAAAGTTGAGCCACTTTTGGAACTGGTTGGCTTAACAGAACATGCAAACAAGTACCCTTCTCAACTCTCGGGTGGACAAAAACAGAGAGTCGGTATTGCCAGAGCTCTATCTTCCGACCCTAAGATTCTTCTGAGTGACGAAGCTACTTCTGCTTTGGATCCTGAAACAACCCATGCAACACTTCAACTTCTAAAGAAAATCAACAAAGAATTGGGCCTAACTATTGTGATGATTACTCACGAAATGGATGTAGTTAAACAAATCTGTCAAAGAGTTGTTGTTATGAATAAAGGCGAGGTAGTTGAACAAGGCTCTGTTATTGATGTCTTTAGAGACCCACAACACGAGGTTACCCAAGCCATGCTTGGAACAGCCTTAGCCGCCAGAACTATTCCCGAAACAATGAAACAGAGAATCCGGGATGTTCTGTCAGAAAAAGACGCTCATGGCAGACCTCGTCACCTCCTGCGGCTTACTTTCGTAGGTTCTAATACAACCGAACCGGTGCTTTCAGCAGCTTGTCGAAAATACAATCTGGACTTCAATATCCTTCTGGGACAAGTCGACGAAGTCCAAGGCGAAAGTTACGGAACCCTTACTATTGTGGTCATCGGAGATAAAGAAGACTATCAGTCAGCAGTGAACTTTATTAAATCCAATCATGTCAAAGTAGAGGAGCTCACAAATGTCATCTAATATTGTTGAACTGCTCTGGGAATCTTTCCTTGAAACAATTCTGATGGTTGGAATTTCCGGAGGACTAGGAGCCGCCATCGGTATACCTTTGGGCGTTTTCCTTTTTATTACTTCTCCGAAAGGAATTATGCCTAAACCTTTGGCAAACAGAGTTATCGGAACCATCGTAAACGCAGTCCGTTCGACGCCATTTATTATCTTGCTCGTTGCAATTATTCCATTTACCCGCTTAATCGTTGGTTCTTCTATCGGCACTGTTGCAGCCATAGTTCCTTTAACTATTGCGGCAGCTCCTTTGATCGCCAGACTAGTAGAGACTAGCCTTCGAGAAGTGGACAAAGGACTTATCGAGGCTGCTCAGGCAATGGGAGCTTCCAACCAGCAAATTATCGTTAAAGTTCTTCTTCCAGAGGCGATGCCGGGAATTCTGGCCGGTTTAACAATTGCATTTGTTGCATTAGTCGGTAGCTCTGCAATGGCCGGTGCTGTCGGAGGAGGCGGACTGGGCGATATGGGTATCCGTTACGGTTATCAGCGCTTCATGCCGGATGTTATGGCAGCAGTTGTCGTGATATTGATTATTTTTGTCCAAAGTCTTCAAAGTTTCGGAGACTGGGCCGTCAGAAAAGTCTCTCATAAGTAGGAAAGTCCGGACTTTTTCACCAGATAAACCTCAGCTTCGGCTGAGGTTTAATTCTGTTAATTCCGAATTAAATCTCTGCAATTTTGCTGTAGAATCTCACTAAACGCGGGTGTAGCTCAATGGTAGAGCAGAAGCTTCCCAAGCTTACGACGGGGGTTCGATTC
>CANTYJ010000033.1 GCA_947854175.1 uncultured Turicimonas sp.
AAACTACAAAAATCCGGAAAAACCAAAGAGCGCAAGAAAGCCCAAAACATATTCGAACAAAACCCGGGACGCAAGAAAGCCAACCGTCGCTACCGCAGAGCAAAAGAGTCGATTAGACAAGAGGTAAACCGGGCTATTAATGCCTTGGTAAAAACAACAGGAGAAGAATTCAAAGGAAAAGAAGTTAAGGAACTGGCTATTGAAAAGCTCAGTGCTCAGATGAAAGGAAAATTTGGAAAAAGGAGATATTACACAGACGAAGTGGGTCCATACCGTTAGATGTATCTCCGGGAAAAGTGCTGGAGATATTGAAGGGACGGTATGAACGCAGGTTGGAAGTGCGAAGACATGACCGTTATCCTGCAAGACTCGAAGGGCCATAAGGCTTTATGAGAGCGAAGTTTAGAAGGACAATGGTTGCATTCTCCGTTCATGTACAACTTTGAGCTACTTTACAAAAACGGTGTTTTTCTTGGAGATTTTATCTTAAGTCCTCTATAGGCCATGAGTATAAACATGTTTTGGTATCACCAACGGGAGTCGAACCCGTGTCCCAACCTTGAGAGGGTTGTGTCCTAGGCCTCTAGACGATGGTGATGTTAAGAGGTTAGTGAATTTTATCACTCATTATGAAGAAAAACGGATTTTTGCTTAATGTCTCTTTTCTTCACCAATAAGATGAAGAGAATCTTCAATGGACTGATTGTGCTTATGGCGTAAAGTGATTGCCAGCATCGTTCCGGAAACAAATAACCCGAACAATACCATAATAGTTTCAGTGCTGAGGTGAGCCATGATTAATAAGGCATAGAGTCCTAACATGATCAGGATGGAAGTGTTTTCATTAAAGTTTTGGACAGCGATAGAGCGTCCGGCACTCATCAAAACGTGACCCCGGTGCTGAAGAAGAGCATTCATCGGAACAACAAAAAATCCTGCCATTGCTCCTACCACGATTAGCATCAGACAGGCAAAACAGATGGCAAAAGAAACATGAAAACCGAATAAATCGAATCCGCCGGGTATCCAACTCTTATTAAAAAAAGCCATGGCCGCTACAATGAGGCCCATAGCGATACCTAATGGAAGAACAGATACACTGCGTTTTAAGGAAACCAGGCTGGCTGCCATGACAGCTCCGATTGCAATACCAATGGCAATCACGCCTTGCAAGATGGCTGCTTCAGAAAGGTTAAGACCAAGTGCATGGTCTTCCCATTTGAGAACAAGGAATTGCAAAGTTGCTCCGGCACCCCAGAATAAAGAGGTGACGGAAAGAGAAATCTGACCAAGCTTATCGTGCCAAAGAAGCTTACATGATTGTCCGAAGTTCATAAGAGTGTGAATCGGACGGAAATCTTGTTTAGGATATTTGGCACCGGTCAGCGGGATGAAGAGATTCACCAGGGCAGCTAAACCGTAAACGACAATCATACAGGCAATGCCGGCTTGAGCAGCATTTCCGACACCGAAGAAATGATGTCCCTGAACAAAGTGGTCAACCATCGGTGAAATAAGAAACCCTCCAAGACCGGTACCTATGATAATTGAAGCTACCGTGAGTCCTTCAATCCAACCGTTGGCTTTAACCAGTTTTTCAGCCGGTAATAGTTCAGTTAAAATACCGTATTTGGCAGGAGAGTAGGCAGCCGCACCTAACCCAACGATCGCATAGGCTAAAAGTGGATGCGTTCCAAAAAGCATTACACAGCAGCCGAATGTTTTAACGGCATTGGTAATGAACATGACTCGGCCTTTTGGCATTGAATCTGCAAATATACCGACCCAGGCAGCAAATAAAACGTAGCTAATAACAAAGAATAACTTTAAAAGAGGTGTCATCCAAGCCGGTTCATTTAAAGTTGCCAATAAAGCGATAGCGGCAATCAAAAGAGCGTTATCTGCAAGTGATGACAAAAATTGTGCCACCATGATGGTGTAAAAGCCACGAGTCACATCAGTCCCCTTATAAGTTCAGGGAATTTTAACAAAACCTTTGATAATATTTGCTCAAACACCATAAATTGGTTAACCTTTGACAGACTTTGAACCCATTTTCCTCGGCTTCTGCAAATGATATATCTGAAAAAATACGTTGTTTACGGGAAAGTAGAGCTTGCTCTAGGAGATATCAATGGTCAGCTTTGCTTATCTGAATGGGTCCTAAGCAAAACCGTTAAGTCAAGAGCCCAGTATTTGTCAAAAAAATTCTCAACCTATTTTGAATACAGAGATACACCTCTTTTAAACAAAACTGCATCTCAATTAGATGAATACCTGCAAGGAACCAGACGGGAATTTGATTTACCTTTAATTTTTACAGGAACCGATTTTCAAAATTTAGTTTGGGAGACACTTCTAAAGATTCCTTACGGTCAAACCTGGTCGTATAAACAACTGGCAGAAAATGTCGGTTGTCCCGGGGGCTTCAGAGCAGTTGCCAACTCTAATTCTCGTAATCCGCTACCTTTTATCGTTCCTTGTCACCGCGTAATTGCCAATAACGGCACCATTGGAGGTTATAGTCTCGGTCTCGAATTAAAAAGGCGGTTGTTAGGACTGGAAATGATTGTTGCAGATAATTTTGAATTGATTAGCTAGTATGTTTGGGATATTTGATTCAAAAAAAGCCATCAATCCGGTCGAAGCTTTCCAACGAATAGAAACTGTTCTCCTTCCTATTCAGGAGGAAAAGTTTCTATTTAAAGGAATTTTGTTCCCGAAAGATTCTAAAAAGAAGTATTCGACGTTTTCCCTTCGAGTGACTGAAGCGATTGTTTTAGAGACAAAGGAAAAAGACAAGCATACATTGGATTTATCCAAAGTTAACCTTCAAGTGTTTGATTTAGGTGATTCTCCATTGAAAGAGGCTATTCATCATGAAGTCATTATTGAAGGCAGGTTGAAAATTAAGATATGGTATAACACCAGCAATGCTTCAGTTTCAGTTAAAGAGCCCCGGTTAGTCAAAAAAATTAGAAAATTGGACATTGTCAATGACAATGACATCGTTGAAATCAGGGAGCTCTTTCAAAAAAATCCTGCAAAGAAACTCCGTGGTGAAGATTTAGTTCAAACGTTAACGAAGAAAGTAGAAAACAATAAGAAGCTTTCCGTTCTTGTTATCGGCCCAAGAGGAAAGGGCAGAGACGATATTCTTTATGAATTTGACAGAGCAAAAGGTCTTGAAAATTATGTCTCCCTTTTTACACTCGATCGCTCGTTAAGTCCCTCCTCATTGAATCTGGAACAGGTAGAAGAGCATTTTACAAATCTGGCCAAGGATCTAAAAGAATTATCAGACACTAAACGATATGATTTAATCGTGTATGCGAGGGGAGGCGGCGACCCATACCAATTGGAAACACTCAATAATAAAATTTTCTGTGAAGCTATTATTGTTTCTAAAACTCCGATATGTGTTTCCGTGGCGCATTCTTCAGATGAATTATGGATAAAACAATCCGCTGATTTGATAACAAATGTACCTGCTCTTTTAATCAGTGAGTTAGCCCGCGCTGTCAATACAGCTAAGCCTGGTGCGGTTGATATTCGTGCAATGGGACAATCCCATTCTCAGAACTATTCCTCAGGATTTGGGTTTATTTGGATTATTCTTGTTCTGCTGTTAATTGGACTTGGATTTGCAGTCTATTTCGTTCTCAATAGGTAGAGGAAACAATTTGGAGTTGCTCTTTTAACTATGCTTGAACTCTTAACACTTGGTGCTTTTGCGCTTGCTCTGGTTATATGTCTGAGCTTTAATGTAACTGTTGTTGTGGCATTGCTCTTTGGCTATGTTTGTTTTGTTGTGTACGGATTACTCAAAAAACATACATTTTCAAGTCTGATAATCAAATCTTTCAGTCAGGTGCGTACCGGTTTCAATGTCATGCTGATACTTCTATGCATCGGAATGCTAACGGCTTCCTGGAAGATCGGCGGAACTATTCCCTACTTAGTGACATGTTCTGTAGATATCATTACTCCTGCTTATTGTCTGGCAATTACTTTTGCTTTGAATGCAGCTTTAAGTCTGTTAATGGGGACTGCTTTTGGGACTGCTGCAACCATGGGAATAATGACCATGACCGTTTGCTCAGCCATGGGAATTTCACCATTTCTTTCCGGTGGAGCCATTCTGGCTGGAGCCTATGTTGGTGACAGGAACTCTCCGGTTTCTTCCAGCGCTTCTTTGGTGTCAGCAGTTACGGGTACGAATTTATATAAGAATGTCCGATTGATGTTGTTGTCTTCTTGGATTCCTTTTGTTTTCTCCTTGGTTATTTATCTTCTGATCGGTTTTTACTCCGAAACAAAAGATGTTCAGATAAGTTTGAAAGATGAGTTTTCGAAGGAATTTTTGTTATCGGCCTGGAGCTTGTTGCCTGCACTGGTTTTGCTTTTGTTGATATTTCTCAAAGCAAATATCAAATTGGCCATTTTGACAAGTGTCTTGTTTTCAGTTTTATTGGCATATTTTCTGGAAGGTAGAGAATTTTCCGAAATATTGAATTGCTTGATTTTCGGATATAAAACAAATCAGGCTGAATTAGCCCATATGCTGGACGGCGGCGGAATAATTTCTATGGCAACCGTTGTCGTCATTATTTTTATTTCTTGTACTTACGCAGGATTATTTGAAGAAACAGGACTCCTTGTTGTTATCAAACAATCCATTAAAAAATTATCGAATAAGCTATCTCCATTTACAGTTGTTATCCTGACCTCAGTTTCCGTTGCATTAATTGCCTGTAATCAGGTTCTCACTGTAATGCTTACCAAACAAGCCTGCGAAGAAATAGTTCCGGATAAACAAAAATTAGCGATTGATTTGGAGAACTCAGCGATTCTGGTTCCGGCTCTTATTCCATGGTCCATTGCCGGAGCAGTCCCTATTGCGACTGTAGGAGCGCCTGCTTCCTGTGTACTGGCAGCATTTTTCATTTATTTGACACCTCTATGGTCACTTGCAACTGAAAAATTAAAAACCAAATATTGGTGGCTCTAACCCATTAAAACGGAATAAAAAGATGAAAATACTGGTCACAGGATCACAAGGAAGATTAGGAAAAGTTATTGTTTCAGCCTTAAACAATAAATATGATATTTTTTCGGGAACTCGCAAAAACGCAGACATTACGAATCAGACTCAACTTGAACAGCTTTTTAATAGAGAACAGTTTGATACGGTTATTCATTGTGCGGCCCTTACCGATGTCAATTATTGTGAACATAATCAGGAAGAAACTTATAACATCAATGTGAGAGGGACCGAGAATATCGCGCGCCTCTGCGCAATTCATGGAACTCGCTTAATTCATATGTCATCGAACTATGTTTTCAGCGGAGAAGCTTCTTCACCTTACACTGAAGAAGATAAGACCGGAGGCAGTCCGAATTTTTATGGCAAGTCCAAGGAACTAGCAGAAGAAAAAGTATTGGAGTTTTGTCCGGATTCGGTCATGTTAAGAATCTCCTGGCTGTATGGAAAAGAGGAGAATGATTTTGTTAGCTGGGTTATCAATAAGGCTAGAAACGGTGAATCAATCAAAGTAATAAATGATCAATTAGCTAATCCAACAAACATGCATGATATTGCTAATCAATTGCCTCTATTTTTGGATAATAAGGAGTTATCGGGCATCTTTCATTTGATTAATGAAGGAGCAACCAACCGCTACGAAATGGCTAAGTTCATTCTTAAATGCATCCATTCGGACGTTCCGCTGATTGGAGTTTCCAGTAAAAATGTAGAAAAGCTTGCCATTCGTCCTGATTATTCAGTCTTATTGAACAAAAGGCTCAATGATCTCGGGTTAAATAAGATGCCGGATTGGGAGAATAGTCTCTCAAATTTTATTGCTTGTCACTACAACAAAATTAGTACAACTCAGTCAAAACGTAAGATTTAAAAAAGGCTATTTATTGACATTCTTGTTAAAATTTCAATAATTTTCTAAGGAGAAAAATAGATGTTAATTGCAGTTCCATACATGGGCGGAGAGATTTGTCAACATTTTGGTAAAGCTCCTCAATTCAAATTTTATGAAGTAGATCCGGAAAACGCCAAAGTCCTTGAATCAGTCGTTGTAGACACTGAAGGTAGCGGACACGTTGCTCTTGGAGCCTTCTTATCCGGCCGTAATGTTGATATCGTTCTCTGCGGTGGCATTGGACAAGGAGCGATCGTTTCCTTAGCAACAGCAGGTATTGATATTATCCCCGGAGTTTCCGGGAATCCGGATGAAGCTGTTGCAGCTCTTCTTGACGGAACACTGGTAGCCGGTTCCCCTGGAGCAGGATGTGGTTGCGGTTGCGGCGGACATGGACACGATCATCACGAAGGTGAAACTTGTGGTTCTGGTGGACATGGCCATGATCATCATGAAGGTGAAACCTGTGGTTGCGGCGGTCATCATCACCATGAAGAAGGTACTTGCGGATGCGGTGGCCATCATGGTCAGGAAAAAGGCGGTTGCGGCTGTCACTAACACATCCCATTAAACAGATCTTTAGTCCCATTTTTCGCACTAATATGAAAAGTGGGACTTTTTTCATGGAACAATCAGAGCGTAAAACATCCTGACTGGACCATAAATTGAAAAATAATCTATTTAAAGGGTTACTTGCGTTTTCTTCCTTAACACTATTAGCCCCTGTAAGTGAATCAGCAAATCTAATTAAGGAAGAAGATTTTCCGGTAGAAACATCAAAATCGTCTTTAAATACAAATCAATCTTCGTCTTATGAAGTATTAAAGACTGAGCCAGTGTCCAAGGATGCTTCAACAGGGCCACAGGAAGAGGAGGACCCGGTATTGCCTTTTTTTGCGAAAGAAGCCAGAGAAAGAGGGTATGAACTTCCTAATCCCTTTGGAATTAATATCAACTACATGCATATCAAACAGGATATTGTCGTTGAAGATATTAAGTTCAGCAATTTAGCAATGAAAATCCCTTTAGGAAAAAAATATTTCATCAATGTTCCTATTCCATCTAATTTATTTGAAATAGGAGTAAAAAGTACAAAACAAAGAAGCCACACAGAGACATTAAGATTAGACGCCTGGGTTTTTCCATTTATGAATGTCTATGGGGTTATTGGAAAAACAAAAGGAAGTTCTTTGTCCAAAGTTTCTGTTTCTTCGTCGGAAAAAAATGTTCAAGGAATTATTTCCGCCATGGGGGGCATGGATGACCTGGATTTCAAACTTAAATTCAAAGGCAAGACGTATGGAGGGGGCGTAACGTTTGCCGGTGGTGTCGGAAACTGGTTTGGGCTGGTTGACTTAAACTATACAGAAACCAAACTTGATATTATTTCCGGCCATATCAAGGCTTTTACACTCGCACCTCGTATCGGATACCGCTTCAAAACACCCGGAATAGAATCTATTAATTATCCTGAGGGACATTTAAGCCTTTGGGTTGGTACGATGTATCAGGATGTGACTCAAAACTTTAACGGGAAGCTTTCCGACTTGAGTTTTTCACCCAAACTTCAGGGTATTATCAATGCTGTGAACTATAAGAAAGAAGGGCAGTTCCATGTAAATCAGCATTTGAAGTCTCCATGGAATATGCTGGTCGGTGCAAGATATGAAGCCGGCAAACACTTCGACATTATCACTGAAGTCGGCTTTAACAAGAGAAAAAGTATTTTTGTAGCAGGGGAATTCAGATTTTAACTGCTATCAACAACAAATCCCGGGATTTCCCGGGATTTGCTATTAGGAACTAATTAGTTCATTTTGGCTGCGTTTGTACCGGCAGTACGTCCGAATACGCTGATATCAGCAATCGCATTGCCGCCTAAACGGTTGGAACCGTGAATGCCACCGGTAGTTTCGCCGGCTGCATAAAGGCCGGGGATAACTTTTCCGTTTTTATCAAGAACTTGGGCGTTAGTATTAATTTCCAATCCGCCCATGGTGTGGTGGACTGTAGGAACCTTCTTGCAGGCATACCAAGGACCTTCTGTCATAACCTTATCAGCCTTGTTGTTGGCAACAAAACCGAGAGGATCTTTTGCTTTTCCTTCAACAACTGCGTTGTAGTCAGCAATCGATTTCTTGAGGTTTTCAACAGGCATATTCAGCTTCTTGGCCAATTCATCAAGAGTTGGAGCAGAAACAACACGTCCCAGATCAATCATATCTTTCATCTTGGCACCGTTTGCATCAACCCAGTCCAGTGACGGATAGCGCAGATGGTTAACAAGTACGTAATAAGTTGAATCCGGTTGTGCGAAAATGGCCTTAGCCAAGACGTCACGGGCTGCACCTTCGTTGACGAAGCGGTTACCTTGTTCGTTGATGAAGATACGGTTACGTCCGGATGTACGAACCATTTCCATTAAGCCTGTACCGGGTGTTCCGCATGGATGAACCTGAATGTCAGACATACCAATAACATTGGCTCCAATCTTTTCACCCATTTCAATGCCGTCGCCTTGAGCAGACTTATTGAAGTTGGTGCAACCGATTGCTTTACCAAGGTCATAATCTTTGAATACACCGGTGTTGACTTTTTGACGAAGAGCAACATTGGCACCGAAGCCGCCTGTTGCAATAACGACACCGTTTGAAGCAAGGAATTTAGTGACTTTACCGGTGTGGTTGTCCTTTGCTGTAACGCCGATAACGCGACCTGCTTTGTCTCTAAGAATTGATTGGACATCCATGTCTGTGTAAACAGTCATATCCTTAGCGTGTTCCTGGATATATTTTTCATAAACACGGATATAGCTGTTGCCACTCGGTGTGACAGGATAATGGGAACGCTGCCAAAGAGCACCGGTTGCTGTACCGACTTCAGGTTTAAACTTGATACCTAAAGATTCCATCCAGTGCAATGTTTCCAGAGCATGATCTGTTAAATGATGAACCAGAGCAGGATTGCCAATGTTATGGCCGCCTTTCATAGTTTGGTCATAGTGTTTTTGGATAGAGTCTTCGATACCTTGTTTACCTTGACGTTCCGGGTCAGCCGCATTCAGAGCACCTTCAGAGACGTTTGTGGAACCGCCGAGAAGACCGAGTTTTTCCAGGACGATAACTTTAGCACCTGCCTGTTGAGCTGCAATAGCTGCTGCTAAGCCGGAGCCGCCACCGCCGACGACGACAACCTGAGTTTTGATTTCAGCCGGAAGAGCAGTGTACTTTTCAGAGTTCTTTTGTAGTTTGGCCATGTCTTCTTTGGAGACCTTGGCTTGTTCAAGAGCTTTCTTAACAGCTCCCTTGAGTGCAAAAGAAGAAATAGTAGCACCAGTGACGTTGTCTACTCCAAGAGATTGTCTGTCGATAATTTTCTTGCTGAGTTTGTCCAGCGCTACGCGGCCAACACCAATGGTTTCAAGGTTGTCAGGATATTCAATTTTTTCAATTTTATTTTTGCTGACTGTAACTTTGACATCAAAGGCGGCGTTATGGCCGTTTACTCTTTCTGTGTAAGTACCGGGCTGAAATGTAACAGCCTGAGCGCCTATAGCAAAGCCAGCCAGTACAACTGCGGCAGAAAGTTTTGTGATAATCATGATGATGGTTCTCCTTGTCCTTAAGGACTGTACGTTGTTCTATTCGAGATGAAAGAACCTGTAACTAATTTTAGGACTTAATACGTATAAACCCAAGTAGGGAGAACCATTAATTTTAAGATTTATTTAATTTTTTAATGAGAGGCTGTTCCGGAATGTCCTTTATCCAGACTCTTTAATTTTTGTTCAACCAGTTTTTCTTCCATTTCATCATCATGAATACCGCGGATTCTTCTGGAGACTAATAATGCGATGGTTAGAATCAAAATTGATATTGAGGTCAATAAGATCCATTTGCTGGTCAAGTGCTCCATGTTGATGATCAAATATCTGGCGACGGCTACCACGGTAATTACCAGAGGTGTTTTAAGTTTTAACTCGTGCTGTCCCAACGCATACTGACGAACCATCGATAATATCTCAATGAACAAAAACAGCAAAAGCAAATTAGCCAATCCAATGGTTCTATTGGTAAACATCTCATAGCCTTCGGCTACGATAGCAACAGCCGTAGCAATTGTAATAATCAAAAGAGCGATAGCCTGAATAATTAATATCAGTTGTTCAAAACGGTTATTTACATTGCTAATCCAAGTTCTTGCCACTTTTACTTCATCTCCTTCAAGGTAAAATTTAATGTTCGAATAATTTTATTTTAAGGGTTAACCCAAGCAAATGGATTCTAGCATTACTCTTATATCAACTTTTGCAATAGCGTTTGGAGTTGCTCTAGTTTTGGGTTTTATTGCAGAAAAACTCAAATTTCCTGCACTGGTAGGATATCTGATTGCAGGTATTTTAGTATCACCGAATGTATTGGGCTTTGATATTGATTTTAATTTAGCCGAACAGCTGGCAGAAATCGGCATCATGCTATTGATGTTCGGAGTCGGACTGAATTTTTCTTTATCAGATCTTCTCAAAGTCAAGAAGCTTGTAATCCCGGGTGCTATTTGTCAGATGCTCTTATCTGCCATCTGTGCTTTCGGGTTGGCATATTTTTGGGGTTGGCCCATCGGTCAGTGTGTCATTCTAGGGATGTGTCTGAGCTGTGCTTCAACCGTCGTGGTGTTAAAAGGTCTTGAAGCCAAAGGGTTACTGGAAAGTTTTGATGGAAGAATTGCCGTCGGCTGGCTTATCGTCCAGGATATGGTAACCGTTTTAATGCTGGTTCTTTTACCGCCCCTGGCTTCCATGTTAGGCGGCCAGTCGGATACTTCAAACATGCCTTTATGGCAACTAATTCTGGAAACGGTTGCCAGAGTTGTCGCATTTATAGTTTTTATGCTGGTTATCGGCAAACGAGTATTGCCATGGTTACTTTGGCAGGTTGCAAAAACTGGTTCCCGTGAATTATTTACTTTGTGCGTACTGGCGGTTGCTATAGGCATCGCTTTCGGAGCTTCCCAGATTTTTAATGTTTCGTTTGCTTTGGGCGCCTTCTTCGCAGGTATGGTCATGAGGGAGTCGCAATATGCCCACCGGGCCGCGACAGAATCCTTGCCGTTAAGAGACGCATTCTCGGTTATTTTCTTTGTCGGTGTCGGAATGATGTTTGATCCTACATCGATTCTTGCACACCCCGGATATCTAATCGGTATTCTTTTCCTGATTCTGGTGATGAATCCGTTGATTGCATTCGCAACTGTGTTGCTTTTCCGTTATCCGCTACATACCGGATTTACATTGGCCTGCTGTTTAGGTCAGATAGGGGAATTCTCGTTTATTCTTGGGACATTAGGAGTTTCTTTAAAGCTCTTAACCACTGAAGGAATGAATCTTGTCCTGGCTGCCGCTATTCTAACTATTGCAGTCAATCAGCTTTCCTTTACTTTGGTAGAACCATTAACCAAACTTTTATGCAAACACTTTAAATGGGCTAGAGTTGCTGCAGCCCGTCCTGATCCACAGGCAACGATGCCGGATGAAATTGATAGCAGCCAGCTACTGCGGCATGTCGTGGTTGTCGGATACGACTCCGTCGGCCAGAAAATTTGTGAAGCGTTGGGAAAAGCAGATATTCCTTTCGTCGTCATAGATCGCAATGATGGTGTTATCGAGCAACTCCGAAACTCTAATCATGCAGCTATCCAAGGAGACTGTACCGATCCTGCTATCCTTCTGCAGGCTCATGTGCAAAATTCAGCCCAGATTATCATTACTATACGTGACGAGCTAGAAAGCCGTAAATGCATCGAAGGGGCCAAGATTTTAAATCCGGAAATAGAAGCCATTATCAGAGCTGAAACGGATACAGAAGCAAATCAGATGAGAGCAGATCATCTTGGTATTGTCGTTCAGGCATCTACCGCACTGGCTTCACGAATGACTCAGTACTCAATTTATTGCTTTACCAAATATGACCCCGCAAAGGCCTCTGGCAAAATGAAAAATGCCGCAGAAAAGGCAAAAGAATTGCTGGATGAATTTGTTTCTAAGCAGGAAGAGCAAATAGAACAAAACACATCTGTAGAAATTTCAAAAAAGCAGGAAAATAAGGACGAACAAAAATATCTAGAGGATTAGAAAATGGAGCATGGCTTTACTCTGATTTCAACTTTAGCTGTGGGTTTTGGAATTGCGTTAGTTTTCGGATTTATTGCTGAAAAATTCAAAATCCCTTCGCTTGTCGGATATTTATTAGCAGGTATTATCGTTTCACCGGCCACGCCCGGCTTTGTGGCAGACATTAATATTGCATCGCAGTTATCGGAGATCGGAGTCATGCTGTTGATGTTCGGCGTGGGACTGCATTTCTCTTTGACTGATCTGATGCGGGTCAAATATATTGCGGTGCCCGGTGCTATAGCTCAGATGGGATTGGCGACCGCTTTAGGAATGCTGGTGGCGCATTATTGGGGTTGGCCTTGGGCACCTGCTTTTGTATTCGGCATGTGTTTATCTTGTGCCTCAACGGTCGTGTTACTGAAAGCTCTGGAAACTAAAGGTATCCTCGAGAGTCATGACGGACAGATTGCCGTGGGTTGGCTGGTCGTCGAAGATATCATGACCGTCCTCATCCTCGTTCTTCTTCCTCCACTGGCACCGATGCTTGGTGCCCCCGCCACGGTTGCTCCGGTATCGGATGAGCCTCTTTGGCAAATTATTTTGATGACAATCGGGCAGGTCGCTCTCTTTATTTTCTTGATGCTTGTCATTGGTAAACGACTGCTCCCGTGGCTATTATGGCAAGTAGCTAAAACGGGTTCCCGCGAGCTATTTACCTTGTGCGTTTTGGCTGTTGCTATCGGTATTGCATATGGCGCCTCAGAAATTTTTCATGTTTCGTTTGCGTTGGGAGCTTTCTTTGCCGGCATGGTTATGCGTGAATCTAAGTACGCTCACCGTGCCGCTATGGAATCATTGCCGTTACGGGACGCTTTCTCAGTAATCTTCTTTGTCGGCGTTGGAATGATGTTTGACCCGTCTATCATTGTGACCAAACCGCTTCATTTACTGGCAGTTCTGGCCATTATTATGATCGGTAAGTCTTTGGTTGCCTTCGGACTGGTTATGCTTTTCAGATATCCTCTGCATACAGCATTAACAGTTTCTGCAGCTCTTGCGCAGATCGGTGAATTCTCATTTATTCTTGCCGGTCTTGGTGTTTCTTTGGGACTGTTACCACCGGAAGGTATGAGCCTGGTATTGGCCGGGGCGATTATGTCTATTGCGCTCAACCCCATTATGTTTGCCATCGTTGATCCACTGAAGAATTTTCTCAAAAGTCGCTGGAAGTTTGCCAGAGTTTCTGACGCTAAACCGGACCCAATGGCAGTGATGCCTGATGAAGAGGAATCAAAATATTTGAGGGGACATCTGGTTCTTGTCGGCTACAACAAAATTTGTGAACACACCGTTAGAGATCTCTTGGAAAGGCATATTCCTCTGGTTATTATCGAAAAAGACAGGAGCATTGTCGAAGATCTTCGTGAAGCAAAAATCAAGGCTGTCTGCGGAGATGCTTCTGATCCGGCAATTCTCATTCAAGCACACGTACAGGATGCTTCTTTGCTGGTTCTCTTCCTTTCGGACGATGTTTTAAGAAGAAAAGTCATTGAGACCTCTAAGATTCTGAACAATAAGATTGAGGCCGTTATCAATACTTTTGACGATGAATTTGCTTCAAGAGCTATGACTGATCATTTAGGCAAAATCTTTGATAACAATGCCGTTTTGGCAAAGACTATTGTCCGTTATTCAATGCACCGTTTAGGCAAGGATGAAGAAGAAAAACGCTTTGAAGAAGAGAGCGGTCAAACTGCTGCCAATCATTAAGAGCTAAACAAAATAAAAATATTAGCCGGAGGAGTCCTTTACAGAATTCCTTCGGCTTTCTGTTTAAGTTAATTAGAACTTATGGAGTGAACCGTCTTCAAAACCAACCGGTTTGGAGTTCTTGGAAAGTTTAAGAACAAGGTTCGGTTTAGTGACTGAGGGAGACGGCAGGGGAGCTACGGCAGCAACATCTCCGTACTTCTTTCTCAACTCTTCAATATCTCCGAAGTCCAATGCTCTTTCAACGCATGCTTCCACGCAGACAGGTTTCATACCTTTAGTGGTTCTGTCAATACAGGCATCGCATTTTTGCATCTTACGTGTCTTCGGATTAAGTTTCGGTGCACCGTAAGGGCAAGCAGCAGCACAGGCTCCGCATCCGATACACTTGTTGACATCAATCAAAACAATACCATCTTCGGTTCTCTTGTAATGAGCCTTGGTCGGGCATACTTTTACGCAGGCCGGATCAGAACATTCATTGCAACCCAAAGAAAGATAGTAGGCGAAAACATCTTCCGGAGTCCAGTTACCATCGGCACCTTTTTTCCAGTTACCGCCTTCGTACTCTTTAACGGTTCTGTTATAGATTCCGATAGGTGTGTTTTTTGCGTCTGCACATGCGATTGTGCAGGTTCTACATCCCGTGCAACGGGAAATATCAACGTAAAAACCTTTTTGTGACATGTTATTCTCCCGTTTTAAGCTTTACGAATTTCAACCAAGATGTTGTGCTGTGCGTTGCCTTTGGCATAAGCACTCGGTCTGTGGTTAGTTAACGTGTTGATACAACCACCGACATCAACCACTTTGCCGTCAATTATTTCAGGTTTGTACCATGCGCCTTGTGGAATAGTGCAAACACCCGGCATGATTCTAGGTGTCACGCGGGCCGGAAGAAGAACAGTTCCGCGGTCGTTGAAAATGTACACCTTGTCGCCATCGTTAATTCCTCTGGCCTGAGCATCTACCGGATTCATAATGACTGAATCCGGATGGACATCTCTGAGTCTGGGGAGATTGTGGAATGTCGAGTGGATACGACCATGTCCGTGGTAACCAAAGCACTGCAGAGGATATTTCTTCTCGAGAGGATCTCCCGGCATATCCCAAGTACTGTAGAAGACAGGAATCGGAGAGATAACCTCACCTTCTTTGAGTTTCCAGTCTTTGACCTTATCAGCCAACTGCTCGGAGTAAATCTCAAGTTTACCTGACGGGGTCTTGATCTTGTTTTTCTCCGGATCTTCTCTAAATTTAGAAAGAGCGATCGGGTCTTTACGGAAATTCCAGACCTTGGCCATACCGTCTTTCCAGAAGACTTCAAATTCAGGTAATTGAGGAACTTTCTTACGGGTTTCGTCATAACACCAACGGACCCATTCTTCCTGAGTTTTGCCTTCTGTATATTTGTCTTCCAGACCAAGTTTTTGAGAAATTAAGCGGCAGATTTCCCAGGAAGGCTTCTGTTCGAACTGAGGTTCAACAGCTTTCTGAATCGCCAGGAGGCAAGCGACGTCGCCATGGCTACCACCCTGGCAAGCCATATCAACGGTTTCAGGACCCAACGTATCCGGCAACAGGATGTCGGCATAACGACAAGTTGGAGTCATCATGTTATCGCAAACAACAAGGAATTCCAGATCTTTTTCATTGCGCAGAATCTTATCCGTCCAGTTGCAATCGCCATGTTGGTTAATCATGGTATTGCCGCCGGAATTGATGATCATCTTTATTGGCTGAGAAAGTTTTTCAACTCCTCGGACGCCGTCTGTTGTGCGGCTCATCTCTTTTCCGCGGTAAATTGCATCCGTCCACATGTACACCGGAATAGATGCTTTGACCGGATTCTTTCCGATTGGCAGGTAGACGGCAGGGAAGGGAGTGTTACCTTCATGTTCACCGGCATTAGTACCCGGCAGGCCAATTTGTCCGAGCAGAATTGGAACCATTGAGATAGCACGGCAAGTTTCTTCGCCATTGGCCTGACGTTGCGGGCCCCAGCCTTGAGAAACGAACAGAGGTTTGGTCGTTGCCATTTCTTCTGCAAGTTGAACAATGGTCTTAACAGGAATACCTGTGATCTTGGATGCCCATTCGGGAGTCTTGGGGAGCATATCAGGGCCCTTTCCGAGGATGTATGACTTGTAGTCACCGTTCTTCGGGGCAGAGTCCGGAAGAGTCTTTTCATCGTAACCGACGCAATATTTATCAAGGAAGGCTTGATCAACCTGATTTTTTGTAATCCACTGGTAAGCTAAAGCTGAAATCAATGCTGCATCGGTACCCGGGCGGATTGGGACCCATTGATCAGCACGGGTTGAAGCGGTATCAGTAAAGACAGGATCGATAACAATAATCTTGGGAGAATGCTTGGACAGGGCCATGTCAATCTGATAGCCTTTACCACCACCTGAAGGCCGTGTTGAAGACGGGTTGTTACCGAAATAAACCACGAGGTTGGCATTGGCAGTTTCAGATGGCAATGAAGCCGGTCTGCCGCCCAAGAGGAAAGGAATTGTGTTCGAAAGCTGGGCGTTTGAGTAAGAACCGTAGTACTTTAGATAGCCACCCATTAAGTTCATCAGACGTTGCCAGGCACGGCGTGAGCTAACAATGGATTGTTGACCGGAACAATATTGCCAGTAGATAGAATCATTGCCATACTGTTCTTTAATGCGTTTCCAATTGTCTGCAATGATTTGAGCAGCTTCATCCCAGGAAATTCTTTCAAATTTTCCTTCCCCGCGTTCACCGACGCGTTTCATCGGATATTTGAGGCGGTCTTCAGAGTAGATTCTCTCTCTCATGGAGCGGCCACGTTGACAAGCTCTTAATTGACGAGGTGAAGGTGTTTCGTCCGGTGCATAGTTATCAGTTTCGATACGGATGACTTTACCGTTTTTAGTAAAGCAGCGGACAGGGCAGCGTTGTCCGCAATTGATGACACAGGCACACCATGTGTATTTACCAAGATCAGGCAATGCTTGTGAAATGGCTACAGATATGGGTGAGAAAGAAAGTCCGGCCATAGTACAAGATTGTAAAAGTTCTCTTCTGGTAAGCATTAAATACTCCTTGAAGAATGGGAAGTTGTTTTTGTGAATTACTCAATTCAAGTTGAGTCAGAAAAGATCTTATGGTTATCGCAGATTTTTGTCATCTAGTGATAACGAGAGTTGGGTTAAATGCAGATGGGTGAATCCGAAATAAAGGACATAACGATACGCTCTTGATATCTGAGAGCATTTAGAAATGAAATTTTAATGCTAATGAGAATAGTTATTATTATGAGTAATAAGTACCGTCAAATTATAAAACGTTCTTGAGACTATTGAGAAAAAAATCATGCTGAAACGATAATACCTTTTTTATTGCCTCGTCATCTTCAAGAGCAATCTATCAAATGGCCTTACTATTTGATGTAATAAAAATTGTATTTTTGTACACTTCATGGAAAATGAAAAATGTCAAATTTAAAATTTAAACGAATTGATCATATCGTTTTGACAACGGCCAATCCCGTTCTAATGACAGAGTTTTATGGAAAACTGGGTTTTCACGTTTCAAAAGATGGAGAACGATATGTAATGCAAACTCCCAACTTTAAAATTAACTTGCACGTTGTCGGTCATGAGTTGGAGCCTACGGCTGAAAATCCAACATCTGGTAGTCAGGATTTCTGTATAGAGATTGAAAGTGAAACATCTTTTGAAAAACTAATTAACGAATTAGCTGAGAAAGGCCTAGAGGTTATTCGTGGGCCGGTTAAAAGACATGGTAGCTTTGGCCCAATGACCTCTATATATTTGAGAGATCCGGACAAAAACCTGATCGAATTAGCCCGTTATAACTAATAGAAATTCATGGCAAAAAGAATCTCAGCAAAAAACTTTTTTAAAGTCAAAAAAGCTCGCCGAACATCAAAGTCCGGCAAGCTTTGCATCAACTAAAACTAGAAGAATAAAAATCTGATTGCAAATCCTGCGATAACCGAGGCAATTGTCGCGACAAAACCCGGAATAATATAGCTGTGATTTACAACCCAATGTCCAATCTTCGTTGTACCGGTATTGTCAAAAGCAACGCCTGCCAATAAAACACCGGTGCTGGGAATGACAAAGTAACCGCAAACCGCAGGATACATAGCGACTAATGTTAGCCCGTCGATACCGAGTGCAACACCCAAAGGAATCATGGCGCCCACTGTGGCTCCTTGGCTATGAGTCAAGGCTGAAACAATAAATAAGGCAACTGCAAACAAATACGGTTGGTCATGAACAATCGTGGCAACTTGAGACTTGATTAATGGAAGATTATTGGCAATCCAAGTATCCGACATCCAGGCCAAACCAAAAATTGTGACAACACCCATCATTCCGGCTTTAAATACCGATGATGAAGTAATTTTGCTGACATCTGTTTTGCAGAACATCACCATGAATGCAGCAGAAACTAACATCACAATTTCAATCATTTGTGTCATGCCAACCTTGAAGACTTTTCCGGCAGCATTTGTAACTTGTGGTCTTAATTCCGGGAAAGTTCCGATAAGAACAACGACAAGTGCGGAGATCAAGAAGATGGCAACGGATAATTTAGCTTGTTTTGTAAACTGTTTTCCGCCTAAAGCCTGCACATGACCGGCGTCCATATCTTTAAAAAGTCCTGCCTTTACTTTTTCCAGATAAACAGGATCTTCAGCAAGCTCACAGCCTTTCTTGTAAACAGAACAAGCACCAATCATTAAGCCGATTAATGTTGCAGGAACAACAATCGCCAGGATTTGGAAATAAGTCACACCCAAAGGAGCGAGGAAAGCAACCATTGCAACTGTTGCTGCGGAGATGGGACTTGAAGGAACAGCATGTTGAGATGCTATAACCGCAATAGAAATTGGTCTTTCTGGCCGAATGCCGGTTTCTCGGGAAACTTCAGAAATGACAGGTAAAAGGTTGTAGAGAACGTTTCCCGTTCCTGCCATAAATGTAAATAACCAGGCAATCAAAGGAGCAACAAATACGATATGTCTTGGATTTTTCCTTAAGAGCTTTTCAGCTACTTTGACCAGAACATCCATACCACCCGAAGTCTGTAATGTTGAGGCGGCCAACACAACCGCCATCATAATTAGCATGACGTTAATCGGAGGATTCGAAGGAGCTAACCCAAAAACATAAACTAATACGGCGAGTCCGATACCACCGGCCATACCAAAAAAGATGCCGCCCCATCTGGCACCAAGTATCATCGCCAGGAGGATTATTAAAAACTCACAGATAAACATACCGTTCTCCTTAGCTGACGATAATGGATTGGACTGTTGCTTCTAAATTTGCTTTTGCATCTTGAACCTGAGCCAGTCTTTGGGAGTTCAGCTGTTCATCAAGAGTTAACTGAGTTTCCAGGTTGTTCAGCTGCCTCAAGACTTCTTCTGAGTTAGAACCGCCGATGGTTTTTTTGGCTTGTGCATTTTTTGCCGGATCCAGTGCTTCCTGGATCAGTTCATTGGTTAAACAAGTGTCCAGACCTAAAAGAGACTTGCAGATTGGAGCGATGTCATCAACTGTGATTTCGTTGGCTTTCTTATTATGTTGTTGCATGAAGGCGACCAGCATGGCAACAACATTATGTGCAGATCTAAAGGAAATTTTGTCGTGTCTTACAAGGTAGTTTGCTAACTCTGTGACGGTACAGAAGTTCCCGATTGCGTTACTGAGCATGCGATCTTTTTTCAATGTCAGAGTTTTGATAGTGACATTCATTAAAGCTAAATCTGCTTCAAATTCCTGCATTGCTGTCCAGACAAATCTCATCGCTTCAGTTGAAGAATCCCGGCAATGGGTAAACGGAATGTTTTTCAATACACTAAAGACGGACACAAAGAACGCTTCCATATGAGCGGCTTTACCTTTAACATGCTCCAAAGTCATTGGATTTTTCTTCTGAGGCATGATTGATGAGCAAACTGCACAGGAATCATCAACTTCAATATAACCATATTCAGGCGTCGACCAGATATAAAGGTCATAAGCCAGTCTGGAAAGTGTGCAGGATGCTATAGAAAGTGCACTCAGAATGTCCAGGCAATAATCTCTTGAAGCCGTACAGTCAATTGAGTTTTGCATCGGTTTGTCAAAACCAAGAAGTTCAGCAGTTCTGTTCCGGTTGATCATGAAAGAAGTTGATCCCATCGAACCGCCTCCAAGTGGGCAGACATTTAATGAGTTCCAAGCATTGGCAACCCGGTGAAAATCTCTCTCCAGAGCATTTAAAACACCGGATAAATAATGGGCAAAGGTGATCGGTTCAGACGGTTGCATGTGGGTGTAACCCGACATCACAGCATCTGTATTCTTTTTAGCTAGGTCAATCATGCTTTGACGAAGCTCAGAAAATTGTTTGCATAAGGAGAGGTAAAACCGGCGGATATCCATTCTTTGCTCACATGCAAACAAATCATTTCTTGAGCGGGCCGTGTGCTGCTGTCCGCCGATTTCCGGGCCTGTTTGTTCCAGAAGATACCTTTCAAAATTGAAGTAAAGGTCCTCAACATTGGGATTAATTTCAAATTGTGGATTACCTTCCTGAGCGGCAATTTCTCTAGTGCATTGGAGAATCGCTTTTGCAACATCTTTTGTGATGATGTTTTCTTCTTCCAACATGATCACATGAGCTTTATTGATGTCAAGAATTGTTTGATAACTTCTTTTGAGGTCCTGAGCGATTGCAGGCCCAATTAAATATTTGACAACTTCAGCTGCCGGTTTCTTTGTAATTTTTCCACGATGTTTTTCGTCCATGATTTCTACTCCTGGGATTTGTTTTATTTGAGAGGTTTTAAATCAGAAGTCATCATAAAAATATTTCAAATTGAAACGTAATAATTTAGAAAAATTGAAATTAAGAATTAGAAAATTTAGAGATTTTATTAAAAAGGAGAAGAGCAAAAGAACTTTGATAATCAATAGGTTGATTTCTATTAATAACAAAAATTAGGGATAAAATGTAGAAGAATGACAAGTCTCGATTGGAGAATAATGTGATTTTAGGAACTCACACCGCCGTGTTTTTGGCGATAGCCGAACAAGGTAGCCTGATTGGAGCTTCCAAGGTACTTGGTATTAAACCATCCTCAGTAACTTATCATCTCAAAGAATTAGAAAAAGAATTATGCATTGATTTGGTGGATACCTCAGTAAAGCCTGCTCAACTGACAAAAGAAGGAATCATTCTTTACCGTGAACTGCTTTACGAAAACAATCGTCTAACTTCAAAAATAGAAGAGCTAAAAAGAGCCTCTCTAGTGCGGCCTATCCTGAATTTTGGAATCGTTGAAAGCCTGGCACGCAATCTCGGAACGGATATCGTAAAATGTTTTCGCCACAATGCATCTGAAATCAGGATGAAAACTGGAACATCGGAAGGCCTTCTTCAAGATATTAAAGAGAGAAAACTTGATTGGGCAATTGTTAGCAGACCTTCCGAAAAAGATGATCTCTTCCATATGGCATTGTTTTCCGAACCATCGGTGCTGGTTCTCCCAAAGAAGTTGCAACTCAAAAATAAAGAGATTACTTGGGAGGATTTGAAATTTTGCGGATTACCGTTGTTGAGATATATTAAATCCTCAGGCGGCCACAGAATTACGCAAAGTTTTCTTGATTCAATTTCCGTAAATCTTCCGGAAAAAATTGAAGTTGACGACGGTGGTGTGATGTTGACTCTGATAGGAGAAGGACTCGGTTGGTCAATGGTCAGACCGGCAACTCTTATTCAGCATCCTAATCTATTAAATAATGTGCATATCCTGAAAATGCCGTCACCGGTTCTCTTCAGAAACTTAATCCTCGTCTATAGAAGAAGTGAGCCGCCTTCAGAAAAAGAGCTAATAAAGCAAGTGGCAACCAATTTTTTTGAAAAAGAATTTAAGCCGGCAGTTCTCAAACTTGTTCCTTGGCTGGAGAAACAATGGTGCTAACCGGCCCTAGAGAAATTAAGAAAAGTCAGGACGAACGTACAGTTCACCGGGTGTGGCGACATATCCTAAATGTTCGGATATATCGTCAGCAGTATGTTTTAACTCACTAATCCAGGCATCCTGCATCTGATTGACGGGTGCAGAAATAGACAGACAGGCGACAAGGCGGCCCGAGTCATCGCGAATACCTGCAGCAATGCAATGAACACCAAGTTCCAGCTCTTCCATGTCATGGGAAAAGCCTAAGGCTTTAACACGTGAGACTTCGGCTAACAATGTGTCAATATCGCTGATGGACTTTGGAGTGCTCTTTTCCAGATTGGTACGTAGTGCATATCCTCTGATACTTTCAAAACCATCTTCGGCTAAAAATAATTTGCCGGAACTGGTCGTGTGTAAGGGAGCCGTTGCGCCGATGGTTCTGACAACCTGGATTCCCGGACGGTCTCTCATGATGCGGTCGATGTAAACGATTGAATCATTCTGGCGGATGGAAAGATTAACCGTTTGTTTGGTCAACTGGTGAAGCTTAACCATGGCCGGTCTTGCTTTTTCTCTGACAGACATTCTTTCTCTGACGAGATTTCCAAGTTGTAACAGCCTTAAACCTAAGCGGTAGGTTCCTGAAGTGAGGCCTTTTTCAACAAAACGGAGTTTGACTAAGTCAGTGATGATTCTGTGGCAAGTCGAAATGTGAAGATCGGTTTCTTCCGCGATGACTTTTAAATTCACCGGTTCCGGGTGTTGTGTAAGAACACGTAGTATGCAACTGGCTCTGTCCAGTACTTGAATATTTGCTTTGTTGGAGCTGCTTTCCATAAGACCATTAAATATCGAAATAAAAGCCGGATTTTCACCGGCTCATCTAATGGTATTTATTTTATATGTTTTGCAACGATTTCTGCAATATCTGAGACTGAAATTTCAGATAGTGAATTATCCTGAGATTTTGCAGAGTCAAACATGGACAGACAGAATGGGCAGGAGGTGGCAACATTATGTTCTCCTGTATCGTTGACAATAGCTTTGAGACGGATAACATTCAAGCGTTCGCCTTTATCATTGTCTGTCCAGAATTGACCGCCACCACCGCCGCAGCAAGTAGTATTGCAACCCCATTCTTTCGGATTGACATATTCCATGTCTTTGAGTTTATCGATAATCAAACGGGGTGCATTGACAATATTGTTGTAGCGGGCTAAATAACAGGCATCATGAATAGCCACTCTCATCGGTTCATCGATAGTAAGCGGTAGTCTGCCTGCATCTAACTGTTCGGCAATAAAGCGTACATGGGAAATAACATTGAAGTTTCCGCCTTCGAAATCCGGATAGTCATTGGCCAGAGTGTTAAAACAATGAGGGCAGTGAGCGACGATTCTACTAAAGGTGTATTTACGCAGATTTTCAATATTCATTTGAGTTTGACACTCAAACAAGTATTCTTCACCGACGCGACGGGCAAACTCTGCGTTGCAGGACTCTTCTTTCATGACAGCAAAACTCAAACCGCTGGCACGAAGAATCTTGATCATGGCTCTGGCAATCTTTTGATTGCGTTTGTCATAAGAGGAAGAACAGCCGACCCAGTAAAGAATGTCATAATGCTCTCCTTCCTTCGCAAACGGAACATCAAGATCTTTGGCCCATTTGAAGCGTTCATCCGGATCCAAACCCCATGGATTGCCGACACTGGAAATATTCTGGAGCGTCTTTGCCACTCCGGGAGCAAACGTACCTTCTTCCATGGCAAGAGAACGTCTCATCTGAACAATAGTGTTTACAATTTCAATTCTTGAAGGACATTGTTCTACACAAGCTCCGCAAGTCGTGCAGGCAAGCAGAGATTCCTTTGAGACTGTTTTGCCGACAAGATTCTCATCGATTTCTTTGTAGTCTCCGTTCATTGTCTTTTTAAGAGACAGAATAATTTCTCTGGGATCCAGTGGGCCTCCGGCACGGTTAACCGGACAGACGGCTGTACAACGTCCGCATTCTGTACAAGCATCAAAATTTAGTCTGTCATGCCAGTTAAATTGAATGAATTTGGAAACTCCGAAGCTTTCTTGTTCTTCAATTTCGTCAATTCTTTCCAAGTTTCCTCTGGGTTTAGTCTTTTGCCAGTAAATGCTGGTAGGAGACTTGTACATATGAGCGAAGTAGGTAAAAGGAATCATTGCTACAAAAATTAAGGCAATGATGCCGTGGAAAATCCATAAAGCAAAGTGCTGAGCTTCAAGTTGCTCACGGCTCATCCCGGAGTAGAAAACTTGAGCGATAAAATTCCCGACAGGAGAGTAGGCAGCATATTCCGGTTTTTCTGCAGCGAGTCTTAAGGCCTCAACAATAAATCCGGTAACGATAATTAAGGCCAACGAACCAAGGATTAAAAGGAAACGGATGGACTTCTCGTATTGTTTTCCTTCTTTGATAAAACGCCGGTAAAAAGCCATTCCAAGGCCAATCAGACAGATGAGTCCGGCCATGTCCAGAATAAACTTGTAGAGGTAATAAACGCCGCCGGCTAAGAACTGTTTACCAAAAATCAGTTTGCTGATGTCCCAGTCAAGAACCGCAGTAACAGTTCCAAAAAACAAGAAGACGAATCCCCAGAAAATCCAAAAGTGCAGCCAGCTACCTAAAGGTTTACGGGTGATTCTTTTTTGCCTTAAACCTTCTTTGCAGAAAAAGCCCCACCTACGTTTGGGTTCGGGATCCATTGCAAATGGTTTGCCGGCTCTCCAAAGCAGGTAAGATTTATAAATGCCGATTCCACAGATGACAACGGCAATGAGTCCTAATACATAAATTCCAATAATTGCCCACAGAGGCACATTCCAGAATCCCGGTCGGGTTACGATATCCATAGTTCTTTGGTTAAAGTTTTATATAGGTAAGCCTATTATCGATCTTAATGCCTGATTGAAATAATTCAGGTTTAAAAATTTTCATAGTAATCGGGGCAGGCAATTTAATTTCCTCAGACAAAACAGCTTTTCTGGCTAAAGAAATATGAGGCCTTAACGGTTTCTCATCAAAACTAAAACCGTGTTGCTTTAATTTTCTCCGGACGATATCTCCCAGGGCCTGAATTGTTGAATTTCTCGGCCCGCAGGCATAAATAATTTTATGGGTGGAAAAAGACCTAAGGACATCAATATCCCAAGGTCCGGTATCTTCAAAAATCTTTTGGGGAAGAAGACTTTTAATAAACTCAACATCCTCTTCCCTGGTCTGTCCGATATAAGCCAGAGTTATGTGGTAATTAAAGGGCGCAATAAGTTTTGCTTTGGGTTGAAGACGAAGAATTTCTTCCCCGAATTCAGAAAGCCTGTCCCTGACTTCATCAGGGCAGGGAATTGCCACAAACGTTCTGATGAAAGCCATTGTCATTTGTTGTGTGCTGAACGCCATTGAGCAATGGCTTGTACACAGTCTGCTACCAACTCGGGGCCTTCAAAGATAAAGCCGGTGTAGAGTTGCACAATGGAGGCTCCGGCTTCCATTTTTTCGACTGCATCCTGAGGTTTCATGACACCTCCGCTGGCAATAATCGGTAGCGTTCCCTGAAGATGTTCAGAAGCAAGACGTGTAACAGCAGTCGAACGTTCAAACACAGGGAGACCTGATAAGCCGCCCGGCTCTTTAGCAAGAGGATTGTCACGGATAGCCTCTCTGGAAATGGTTGTATTGGTGCAAATGACTGCATCCATGCCGTTTTTCACAATGACATCCAGAGCTGTTTTAATTCCGTCATCCGTGAGATCCGGGGCTAATTTGACAGCGATCGGAACATAATGGTCTTTGTTGGCTTCCTGCAGTTCTTTTCTCTTTTGGGATATGGCTGCCAATAACTTGTCCAATTCTGCTTCTGCCTGTAGATCACGAAGATTCGGTGTATTAGGAGAAGAAATGTTGATGGCTAAATAATCACCGGACATGTATAACCGGTCCATACATTTCATATAGTCATCAATCGCTACATCATTGGGTGTTACTTTATTTTTGCCGATGTTGACACCAAGAATTCCTCCGCGGTTACGGAATGCTCTGGCGCTTTGAAGATTCTTAGCAACCTGAATAGCGCCGACGTTATTAAAACCCATACGGTTAATAATTGCACCGTCTTCAACCAAACGGAAACATCTCGGTTTTGGATTTCCAGGCTGTCCTTTGGGTGTAACAGTTCCAATCTCTACGCTACCGAAACCCAGAGCACCGAAAGCAGTGACGTGTTCTCCGTCTTTATCCATACCGGCAGCCAATCCGACACAGTTTGGAAAACGAAGCCCCATGATCTCAATGGGATTTTCAGGAACCGGTCTGGTGATGAATTTATGTAAACCTAATTGAGTGACCCAGTCCAAATTATCCATCACAATGTGATGGGCCTGTTCAGGTGTAAATCTAAATAAAACGGTTTTTGCCAGCTTGTATAAAGAATTCATAATGGGCTGCCTTGTTTATAAATTTAATAGTTTCTCCAGTTCTCATCGACGTACTTTTGCAGCGGCTGAAAGCGCTGCTTGTAAGTCATATTTGGAACATCTTCAATGTAATAGCCTAAGTATAAATAGGGAAGTGCTCGTTTTTTAGTTTCTTCAATTTGTCTCAGAATTGAAAGGGTTCCGGGAGAGCGCTCCATTTCATCCGGATCATAAAATGTATACACAGACGATAATCCGTCTTTAAATATATCCGTGATTGCGACCATGATGAGTTTGTTGTTGGCATCACGGTATTCAAAAAATTGGGTTTGACCGGCAGTATCCAGATAATAAATTTTATATTCCTGTTCATTTGTGCAGGATTCATAACTACCGTGTCTGACTCTCAGATACTTTCTTAGTAACTCATAATGCTCTCTCACGAACTCGGGTTCCAACAGCTTCATACGAAGGTCACTGTTTTTTCTGAGACACCGCTTCATTGTTCTGTCAGCAACAAAATCATTCACAGAGACTCTGACTGAGACACATTGTTTGCAGTCAGGGCAATGAGGCCTGTATAAGTGCTTTCCGCTTCTTCTAAAGCCGAAACCCGACAGCAGTGTTGCACAGTGTTTGCCGATTCTTGTTCCTTTTGGCGGTATAGCAATTAATAAATTTTGAATCCGATCCGAATGGTAGCTACACTGACTTTCACCGGTTGAGGCCAGCCATTCAGGTGCTAAGCACTCGGGAAAGTCATCCTCATGAATTCCGTTATTGGTCACAAAATACTCCGAGAAGTTCGTTTAGCTCTTTGTTCCGGTATTTCTGCCAGTAAACAGGAGGCAATGGGCAATATTCATCGAGATGATGTTTGAATGCTTCAAGCGAGACCGGAGACGCGCCAAGACTTTTCAAGTGTTGAGTTTCCTGTTGACAGTCAATCCAGGGAATATCTTCCTGACGGCAAATAGCCACTAAGGTTGCCAGTGCAATTTTTGACAAATCGCTAAAGTGGGTGAACATGGATTCACCATAGAACATTCGCCCGAGACTTACCCCATAGAGGCCGCCGGCTAATGTATCGTTCAGGAAAACTTCAACCGAATGGACCATATCTTGTTTAGCCAATTGAACGTAAGCTTGAATCATCTCTTCGGTAATCCAGGTTCCTGGTTCTTCTTCGGACCTGGGCAGCGAGCAGTTCCTAATAACATCTTCCGTGCAGGAATCCAAACGAATGGATAAGCGTTTATCTCCATATAGATATTGAAACGCCTTTTTTAGACGTTTCTTTAAGGCGTGATGAACCTTAAAATTTTTTGTCTCAAGAACCATTCTGGGACTTGTCATCCACCAGAACACCGGTTGCCCTTCTTCATACCAGGGAAAAATTCCCTGGCTATAGGCAATCGGTAAACGTTCGGGATCAACATGACGTGTCACGCAAACAATTTCATCAGGCAAACCGAATCCTAACGGGACCTCAGGAAAAGGCTCTCCGTCCTCAAAGGTAAATAAATTAACTTGGTCAAATTTCATGGCTACTCTTTTCCGGGCTTTTCTTTAATTTCGTAATGAAACTGTTCTATGCCTTGTTTTCTATCAGCAAAATAAAGTCTTAAAGCCCGCTTAACCGAGTTAAAAGCAATCTTCTCCCACGGAATTTCGTCTTCGCTAAAAAAATTTTGTCGCAACGTCTCAGGTCCCGGTTTACAGTCCGGATTGACAACTTCTCCCGTGAAATAAACATGAGTACCGCTGGCAAAAGGTACATCCAGAAGCATTAAAGGACGGACATCGGTCAACTGGGCACCGGCTTCTTCAATTGTTTCACGAAGAGCTCCTTCCAGAGTACTTTCTTGCATTTCCTGATGGCCCGCAGGCAGGTTCCAGTAAAACTTTCTGGGTTCAATGGCCCGCTGACAAAGAAGAACTTTTCCCTGATAAGTCGGCACTGTACCGACAATGTTATGAGGATTGCGGTAATGGATATGACCGCAATTCGTACAAACATCCCTAACGCGGTTTTCTCCATCCGGAACCTTTTTTTCAAGAGGGCCGCCACATTTCGCACAGAAATTAAGTTCTTCTTCATCCGACATTATTATTCCTCAATAGCAACGGGGTTCTTTCTAAACAGCAGATCAATAACCTCATAAAGGTTTCTAGCTAAAGTTCTGGAAAGAGCATTATCGTTCATGATAGAGGTTGCAACAGAATCCGAAATGTAATGATTTCTAATAAGTGTGTCCAAGGAGGTCGAAGAGACGGCATCAAATTTTTCGCTATTAGCCAGAATCTCTTTCATGATGTTATCGATCTCCTCGATCGTTGTTGCTTGGGAAACAGAATAAACCTGTCTTAATAAACGCAGAAGATTGCGTCTCATGTGGGAGTATTCTGCACGGATATAGCCGTTATTGGAAAATCCGAATTTATTAATATTGGTTTGCAGCTGGCTCGCTTCTTTTACAGCCTGAGCAATGTAAAGGTTCGCCCGGCGGATGTCCATAAAAATAGTGTTTTTCTCGGCCGTTGAAGCTTCGTAACCGGCTCTGACCGCAAATTCCACAATAGTGGAATACAACACCTTAAATTCTCGCTGGTAGGCATCCTCAAAATTAAACTCTGTCGGTTTATTTCTGGAAGAGACAACCGATTTAATGTCATCTTCTGAGGCAATATCTTCTTCTTTTAGACTAACGACACGGGCAATCATAGATAGGGCCTTTTGAAGAAGACGGACACTTTCAAGCGTCAGAGAAGTCAATGCACTGTCACTAAACTGAAGAACTTCATCACTTAAGAACAAAGGCTTGGCTTCCTGATTGTCTTTTTCCTTTTCTCGGACATATTTATTGAGGAATTTCTGCATCTGGGGAATAAACGGATACAGCACTACTACACCGATGACGTTAAACAAGGTCGTGAACATGGCCAGCTTAAGCACATAATCGTCTTCGGCAATTCCAACCCAGGCGCTCAGATAATCTACCGCTATCAAATAGAGCTTGAAAAAAACGATGGCCATCAACGCGGCAAAACAGTTAAAAAATACATGGGTCACGGTAATTTTTTTCCCCTCAATGTTTGAATTAAGAGAACCGATAACCGCCATGATGGTTGAGCCGACATTAGCACCGATAGCCACCCCGATAGCGTTTTCATAAGAAACCTGACCGACCGCCAGGGCAGCTAATGCAAGAGTCAGAGTCGCGTGAGAAGACTGTGTAATGACTGTGACGCCAAAACCTATGAGACAGTAGAGTAGGAGGCCGAGAAAGCCGTCCATCTGAAATTGGGAGATATCAAAGGTATCTTTGAAGTTCTCAAAGCCTTCTTTCATATAAGAAATGCCCAGGAAGAGAAGACCTAATGAGAGGAGGAATAAACCGGCTCCTTTGACTTTTTTGTTTTTGCTGATAAAAAAGACCATTCCAAAAATTAGCAACGGCATGGCATATAGAGAAATTTTCGTCTTCAGACCGAAGTATCCGACCAGCCATGCTGAACCCGCTGTCGACAAGTTAATGCCGTAAACCATCGCTATACCGGATTGCAGGGCCATTAAGCCAGCACTCAAAAATGATATGGCTATAACCGTTGCTAAGCCGCTCGACTGTACAAGGGAGCTGACAGTAAAGCCGAATAAAAAAGACTTGTAGTTGGTATTGGCTACTTTTTCAAGAAAGACGTCTAAAACCCCGCCGGAAAGAACTTTAAAGCTTTCCTGCAAGAGCATCATGGCAAAAAGAAATAGACAGACGCCTGAACACAAAGTCAGAAGACTGACATTGTTAATCAGAACAATTAAGGCTCCGAAGCAGACAAAAAAGCCGAACAGCGGTTTTCCGTAGTTCAGAAATTTTTTATTCAGTTGTTTATTTAATGCGATAAAAGACATTGAGACCCGTTGCAATATGTTTTGGTTATTTTCAAGCAAGCGGGAAATTATATGGTACGAACGATTAAAAGACGCTTATCCAATTAATTTAATGGAAAATTACAGCGATTAATGGGTAAAAATACTAGGAAAAAGAAAGAAAAAATTGGTAGCGGGGGCAGGATTTGAACCTACGACCTTCGGGTTATGAGCCCGACGAGCTACCAGACTGCTCCACCCCGCAACTAATGTTGTTTTGCGTTCTTCACAAGACGGGATGAATATTAGCAGTAATTTTTGGGGCTTGCAAGTCAGTAAACAAAAAATTATAAGGCATTATTCATCTTTCAAGGGGGTTTTGTTGTTGTAACTACACAAATTTACTTAAAAAATCAAAATGGGATCTGAAAAATAATTTTTTTTTATTGTTCTTTTAGTCTGTCTTTTAAACCTGAATAACGTTTGGTCGTCCGGTTGTCTTTGATGGACATATAAAATGCCTTTTTCTGTCCCACCACAATGACGAGCCTCTTGCCTCTGGTTACGCCCGTGTAAATGAGATTTCTTTTGAGCATCATGTATTGTTGGGTAGAAACAGGAATAATCACGACGGGATATTCGCTTCCTTGAGATTTATGCACGGTGGTGGCATAACACAAAACCAATTCATCAAGCTCATCAAATGAGTAGATAACGGATCTCCCGTCGAAATCTATCAGAACGGTTTCTTCTTCAGAATCAATTGATTCAATAAATCCGATGTCTCCGTTAAAAGTGTCTTTATCGTAGTTGTTTTCTATCTGCATGACTTTGTCACGGGGACCGAAGGTAATGCCGAATTTTGTAATGGAATTGTCGCCGGGAGGATTCAGAACGGATTGAAGAACCTCATTCATTTGTCTGGCGCCACTCAGACTCCGGTGCATCGGACACAAAACCTGGATATCTCTTATCGGATTAAATCCGAATGCTTTTGGTACCCTTGTGTGCACGAGGGACACAATGGTTTTAACGATATCTTCCGGTTCTTCTTTATCAATGAAGTAAAAGTCTCCTTTTTGACCTTTTTCAGGGAGCTTAGGAAAATATCCCTGGTTTATAGAGTGGGCGGCTTTAATAATCCAGGAATCCGCTGCCTGTCTGAATACTTCAGTTAACCGGATGACTTCAATTACCTGACTATTTATTAAATCGGCCAAAAAGCTTCCCGGTCCAACGGATGGGAGCTGATTGACATCTCCGACAAATATAACGGAGGCTTTATCCGGAACGGCCTGAATGAGGCTGTAGGCTAAAGACACATCTACCATCGAACATTCATCCACGACAAGAATGTCGGTATCCAACGGATTTTCTTTATTTTTTTTGAATTTTCCGTTCGCCGGATCAATTTCCAGCAGACGGTGGATCGTTTTAGCTTCTGCTCCTGTTGTCTCAGACAGTCGTTTCGCGGCCCGGCCGGTTGGTGCACACAAAGTAATATTTAATTTTTTGGCTCCAAGAATCTTTAGGATTGAGTTAACGAGTGTCGTTTTGCCAACACCGGGACCGCCTGTTATCACCAGAAATTTATTGATAAGAGCCTTTTTGACTGCCGTTTTCTGACTTTCGGCTAGATGAATATTGAGTTTCTTTTCAACCCAACCGATGGCCGAGTCAGCATTGATGACTTCTCTATTGTTACTTGCAGACTGAAGGCGACGAACTTGTGAAGCAATTCCCACTTCAGAATAAAAAAGATAGGGAAGGTAGATGCAGCCGGCTTCCGGAAAGTCATCTTCGATAAGGTTATTTTCCGCAATTTCCTCATTGATAGCATTATCAAGGATGGACGGTGGTATCTCTAAAAGTTCATTGGCTGTTTCTATTAGCTTGGTCCTTGGCAGGCAAGTATGGCCGCCGTTGGCAGATGCTTCTGATAATGCGTATTGAATCGCAGCCCGGGCTCTTACGGGCGAATGCTTTTCAATGCCAAGATTTAATGCAATCGTATCGGCTGATTTAAAACCGATGCCCCGGATATCCTTAGCTAAAACATATGGATTTTCAGTGATGACCGAGATAGAGTTTTCTCCGTAGGTTTTGAAAATCCGGACAGATTTGGATGTGGAGACTTTATGGCTATGCAAAAAGACCATAATGCTGCGGATTACTTTTTGGTCAGACCAGCCCGAAACAATGGCTTTAAACCTTTTCGGTCCGATTCCTTCGACTTCTTTTAATTTATCCGGTTCTTTTTCGATGACATCAAAGACTTTTTCTCCGAAAGCATTAATAAGCCTGGCTGCATAAACCGGGCCGATGCCTTTAACCATTCCGGAGCCTAAGTATTTTTCTATTCCTTTTTTTGTTGTCGGCGGATAGACATTCAGAAAAACTGCCTTGAACTGCCGGCCATATTCTCTGTCATAAATCCATTGGCCTGACGCGGATACAAACTCTCCGGGGGAGACCGCTGGAGTGTGCCCTACTAAAGTGACCAAATCCCGTTCACCCGGTGTTTTAATCCGGAGCACGCAGTAGCCGTTTTCGCCATTGTGATAAGTCACCCGTTCCACGAGTCCGGAAATTTTTTCCATCTCAGAGGCTGGAAGATTATTGTTCGGTGAAAAGGTCATGACTAAATACAAAATAAGGAAGAAGAAATTTTAACTTGTTTACAAATTTTCAGGTTCTTTTATGCAGTCATCATCTACCCGATTGTTTTCCCGACAGAACCTAATTCAGGTAGTTCTAATTTTTAAAACTTTCTATCTTTTTTGGTAACGTTTCTCAGTTTTCTACTGACTAAACATTAGGTACAATCCACGTTTTTTTTAAATAAAAGCACAATATCTAGAGGAGCTCTGAATGCCATTAAAACTTGACCTGTCCCGGGATGACTTGGTTACCGGTATATCTTTCAAGCGGTTACGCGAAAGTTATATGAGAGATGAAGAAGTTAGCCCGCAGGAACGTTTTGCATATGTATCAGAAGCTTTTTCTTCCAATCCGGCTCACGCTCAGAGAATCTACGAATACGCTTCAAAACACTGGTTGTCCTTTTCCACTCCTATTCTTTCTTTCGGAAGAAGCAAGAAAGGGTTGCCGATTAGCTGCTTCGAGGCCTACATGCCGGATACCGCTGAAGGATTGGTCAATACTCTTTCAGAAGTGAACTGGTTATCCATGCTTGGAGGTGGTGTCGGGATCCATATTGATATCCGAAGCGCCGACGATAAATCCGTCGGAGTGATGCCTCACCTGAAAATTTATGATGCCGCCTGTCTTGCATATAGGCAAGGGCGCACCAGACGAGGATCCTATGCAGCGTTTCTTTCCATTGAACATCCGGATATTATCCAGTTTTTGGAAATGAGAAAGCCGACTGGCGATCAGAACATCCGTACCCTGAATCTTCACCACGGAGTTTGTATTCCGGACAAATTTATGCATCTTATTGAAAAAAGCATGCTTGATCCGGATGCCGATGACTCCTGGGAATTGAAAGATCCGAATAGCCAGAGAGTTGTTGAAGTAGTTTCAGCCAGAGATTTATGGCAAAGACTTCTTGAAATGCGCATGCAGACCGGCGAACCTTATATTGTTTTTATCGACGCGGCGAACAGAGCCTTACCATCATGGCTTTCTGATAAGAACTTAAAAATCCACGGCTCTAATTTATGCACTGAAATCTTTCTTCCGACCAATGAGAAAAGAACGGCTGTCTGCTGCTTAAGTTCTTTGAACATTGAATATTTTGATGCCTGGAAGGAAGACGAGAGATTTATTCCGGATGTGATGGAGTATTTGGATAATGTCCTTCAATACTTTATTGACCACGCACCGGATTCTATTGAAAGAGCACGTTACTCCGCTTTGAGAGAACGTTCCATCGGAATCGGAGCTTTAGGGTTCCATGCTTATCTCCAATCCAAAAGAATCCCTCTTGAATCGGTCCTGGCAAAAGTGATCAACAACAAGATATTCAGCTATATCAATAGTGAATGCAAACGAGGGGATGCAATCCTCTGTGAAAAACGGGGACCTTGCCCTGATGCCAGGGATGCAGGTATTCAAAGAAGGTTCTCCCATTGGATGGCCATTGCACCGAATGCCTCTTCAAGTCTGATTATGAGAGCGACTTCTCCTTCGATTGAGCCGATGAGAGCCAATATCTATCGCCAGGATACCTTATCCGGTGCACATATTATTAAAAACAGAATGCTTGAAAGTGTTCTTGAAGAATACGGCTTAAATAAAGAATCTGTCTGGACCGACATCATTAATCATGACGGTTCCGTTCAGCACATTGAAGAGTTACCGCAGGAAATCAGAGATGTATTTAAAACTGCCCAGGAAATTGACCAGAGATGGCTGATTGACCTGGCAGCCGACAGGCAGAACTACATTGATCAGGGACAGTCTCTTAATTTGTTCTTCCCGGCTGATGTCTCTATCGCATATTTACATGCCTGCCATTACCTGGCGTGGAAAAACGGTCTTAAGAGTCTGTACTACTGCCGTAGCGATAAGCTCCGGAAAGCAGATAAGACCGGAGAGAAGATTGAACGAAAAAGAATTGAAGACGAGTTAAATATGAAGACCATCATGGATGATTCATTCTGCTTGGCTTGCGAAGGTTAAAAAATGACAGAAAAACAAAGCACCTTAACAAATTCTAGAAATTTTTATAAACCGTTTTCCTATCCTTGGGCCTATGATGCATTCATGGCCAGCGAACAGATGCACTGGTTGTGGACTGAAGTTCCGATGATTGAGGATGTCAAAGACTGGAAAAACACCCTGACCGAAGGTGAAAGAGACTTCTTAACGAAAGTATTCCGCTTTTTTACTCAAGGTGACATTGACGTCAGTAGTGCTTATGTCAACACTTATCTGCCGTTCTTCCCGACACCCGAAGTCCGCATGATGCTCTCGAGTTTTGCTGCCCGGGAAGCTGTTCATATTGCGGCTTATTCTCATCTTATAGAGACAATCGGCATGCCGGAAACTGTATACAACGAATTTTTGCAGTACGAGGCAATGGCCGATAAACATGATTTTTTCCACGGCTTAGCTGATAACAATGAAAATATTGCTATCAAAATGGCAGCCTTTTCTGCGTTTACCGAAGGAATGCAGCTTTTCTCCAGCTTTGTTATGTTGCTTAACTTTACAAGAAACGGAACCATGAGAGGAATGGGGCAAATCATCGCCTGGTCAATTAACGATGAAACTTTGCATACAGAATCAATGATTCGTCTGTTCAGAGAATATATTCTTGAAAATCCGGAGTTATGGACGGACAAAGTCAAGAAACGGATTTACGACATTGCTGAAAAGATGGTTGAACTCGAAGACCGCTTTATTGATTTAGCGTTTGGCGTCAATGATATGTCTAAACAGAATTTGACTTCCAACGAAGTAAAAGACTACATCCGCTATATTGCCGATCGTCGTTTAACCGCTATGGGAATGAAGGCGATTTTTGGTTATTCAGAAAATCCTCTGCCATGGGTAGATGCAATGTTAGGTGTCACTCATACGAACTTCTTTGAAAACAGAGTGGTTGATTATGCTAAAGGAGCTCTGACCGGCTCTTGGGGTGACGTTTGGGGACAGAGTAAACGGTAAACCGTTTTCTAAAGGTTTAAAAAAGTTCCCTGAATCAAAAAAATTTTCTTCCACTTATAGTCTGAGCATCCTTCTCTCTATCCGCAAAGAGAAGGATGACTCATTTTAATCCGCAAAAAAGTTAACTTTCTCTTTAATATTCAGAATCTTTTCGATGAGTTTGGTTTCGGACTGTCTATTGTGCCGAAGGTTTCTTAAAAGTAAGAAAACAGGCCATTAAAAAAATCAGCGCGGCTTTGCCCGTTAAATTCTTCCATTAAAAAACAATTCAGCCTGTACGATGGAATTTGCTTCTAGTTTTAACCCATAAGGATTGCAAATGATAGCTTGAGCATCTCTGAAGGCGGCAGAACGTCCGCTTCCCTTCATCAAAGGAAGCGCAATTGTTTTACCGTTAAAGGAAGCCAACTGCACACAGATATCGCCCGGTTTTCCTGAAAATTCAAAACCCATATAGACGTTTTTTTGAGTAAAAGGAAATGGGGCTGAGATAAAAGAATTCCAGACCTGCATAAGTACCAGCCGCTGGGCCAAACATATAAATCCTAATGGGTTCCCCGGTAGTCCGATAAGTACGGCTTTTTTAACCTTTCCGTGAACAAAGGGAAGGGAAGAGGACAGTTTGGTTTTATCGGGTCCTAGATCGGCTTTACAGAGTTTTAACGCTTTTCTTAATACGTCACTGCGTCCTTGACCGGTACCCCCAACTGTAATTATGAAATCAAAGTATTCTGATAAAGAGGCGATGTTTGAGTCAATGGAAGCTACGGAGTCTTTAGAAAAGAAAATGGCGGTATCCGTCAATCCGATGGCATTTAATAAATTACTTAAATAGGTTGCATTACTCGAATGTCTACCTTGTGACACATCGCTGCCGGTTTCAGAAATTTCATGGCCGGTTGATAAAATCGCCACCGAAGGCCGTTTGTAAACCTTAACCTGGCTGATTCCTGCCTCAAATAGCAAAGCTTGTTCAGAGGCTCCTAACACGGTTCCTTTTCTAAGAATTAAATCTCCTTTGTTCCATTCACTTCCTCTTGGTAAAACATTTTCAAGGGGATAAGCATTTTGGCCGAATTCTTTTGTAAGCGGTTCATCTTCTACGATGACTGCATCAGCCCGTGCCGGTAAAAAACCGCCGGTGTTGATCCAGCAAGTCGATAAAGGATTTAATTTGGTTAAAGATTCTCCATTGACTACATCTTTTTGTATAAGGTGATGTGTTTTGTCAGATGTTGCAATAGCCCAACCATCACGGATGGCAACATCATAGGGAGGGATGTCTTCGTCACTGTTGACATCTTCGGCTAACTCCAAACCAAAACTATTCTCAAGAGAAGAGGCAATAACTGTCTTTTCTTTGAGGCTGGCAGGGAGTTCAAATGGATACAAAACAAAATAGCCGTTCATTGCAGTGACCGTGTTAGAAATAAACGGTTGTATTCTAGCTCAATGACTTGAAAAGACTCATCTGAAGAGACGTCAAAATGTCACAAGAACGGCGAGTGATTTTCAGTGATTTCATATAAATCAGATTGTCAAAAAAGCTGTTTAATGAAACAAATTTCTATGAAAAAAGTAATGAAAAAGGATTAGATGTTTTCATTAGTTGCTAAAAAGCCTCAATTTTTTTCTAACTTTTTTATTTGATTTGATTTTAATTAATTTATTGAATTAATGAAGTTTTATGAATTTCTAAATAATTTAATAAATCTAAAAATCTGTAAATTATTTTGTAACCTCCTCGTCAATAAGTATTAAATAGAAATCTCTATTTGTTTCTTTTTGTTAGAATGAATTCACGTTGTAACGACAAATGTTTCAGCGAATCCCCTAAAAAGTGGCAACACATGATGTTGCGGAGAAAAATAAAATGAGTTCCAGGAGAACAACAGTCCATGTCAAAGCGAAAACTTCCCAGGAAGTTGTCGTCGAACTCTTTATTTTTCTTCCTACTCCTTCCATCCGTACCCGTTGGACTTTAAGGCCCGTTGGTAGCGACGGCTGGTCACTCAACTAATTTGCTTTCCGCTTTTTAACACGTTGAGCTCGTGAAATTTTCAACGACTTGGCTTTTTTGCGAGCTTTTTCCCCTTGACGACTAATTATCGTCCCTCCCCAGGAGACTAAATAACCATGTTTGATCTAAAAGACTTAATGTCTAAGGTTAATCTGCCTAAAGACATTACACGGCGTGGCTTTCTCGAGGTTGCAACTGTAACAGCTGCTTTTGCTGCAATGAATCAGGTCAGAGCCCAAACAGGCGCCAGACCATATATCATTCTTCAGGCCCCAGAAGGTTTGATCGTTGGTGACCCATCTCTCTGTGTCAACTGCCAGCGATGCGAAATTGCCTGTACCGAATATAACGATGGTAAAAATGACCCGGTACTGGCAAGAATTAAGATTGTCCGTAATATGTGGTTCGGACCGGGTAATACAGGCATTCGTCCGAATCAGGGTATTTGGGGTGACTCTACTGTCATTCAAGATACCTGCCGCCAATGTGCTCACCCGGTTCCATGTGCAAACGCATGTCCGCAAGGCGCTATTCAGGTTGATGCCAAAACAGGTGCAAGATATGTCGACGAAGACCGTTGCATCGGTTGCGGTTTATGCCAGAAAGCCTGCCCTTGGGACATGATGTCCTTTGATAGAGAAACAGAAAAAGCCAGCAAGTGCTTCTTATGCGACGGCGAACCGAAATGCGTTAAAGCTTGTCCTGCCGCTGCACTTACATATCTTCCGTGGAAAGACAGATCCGGTGAACCGGTTAAACGCCCGACTCATGGTTATCTGCCGGAAGAAAACGCCAAACAGTGTTCTGTTTGCCATGGTTAATTATTTCAAGGAACTGAAATGGACAATACTCAAAAAAGATATGGTTACACAGGTCAGGGTCTGCGGGTTAATTTAACCACAGGTGAGATTACTAAAGAACCTACATTCCCGCGTTTTAAAGACGAAATCGGCGGAACAGCGATAGGTTACAGAGTGTTCTGGGACGAAGTTCCTCCGAAAACACAGCCGTTAGACGATGCCAATAAACTCGTCATCGCTCCGGGACCGTTCTCAGGATCCGGCGCTCTGTGCTCAAGCCGTACTTCTATTACAACAATTTACCCGACAATTTATCCGATGCCGATGATCGCCAGTGCACATATTGGTGGTGACATGGCAGCAAGACTCAAACAGGCCGGATACGACTTCATTATTATTGAAGGTAAATCCGATAAACCGGTTTATCTTTATATTGACAACGACGAAGTTGAGTTAAGAGATGCTAAAAACGTCTGGGGACAAGGCACCAGAAGAACCCAACAGATGTTGGCCAACCAGACAAAACCGACTGCATCCATCGCTTGTATCGGACCGGCCGGCGAAAACCTTGTTCCGATGTCTGTCTTAATTAGTGCCAGACAGCACTCCGGCGGTGGTATCGGTTCTATCTTCGGCGTTAAAAAACTCAAAGCTATCGTTATTAACGGTGACCAGCCGATTCATATCCATGCTGACAAGAAAGAATGGCAGAAGATTACGGACAGAAACATTGAATTGTTCGGTTCTTTGAACCAGCACGTTGTACCGTCTGCTCCGAACCCCATGTTTGAATTCTATGCACCGGGCAGCCGCTGGAACGGTATGCCGGGCAATGTATGGCAGAAAGCAGAGCCTCCTATCGTCTTATCTGAAGATATCCGCAGTCCTAACAGAATTTCTTACCGCTGGTGCGCCAGCCAGTTCTTCCTTGGTAAAGAACAAGGTCTGAAGATCAAAGTAAGAAACAACGGTTGTTACGGTTGTCCGTTACGTTGCTACGCTATTGTTGAAGACGATGAAGCTGCAGCCCGTTACCACGTCAACAAGATGACAGAGCAAACTTGCATGTCCTTGTATTTCGGACGTGTTATTTTCCCGAAGATTGCCGCTAAACGTGATTTAACAGCTGCCCGCCATGCTTCCTTTGTCGGTATCCAGGTAATGGACGACCTCGGTGTATGGTGCAACTACGGTCAGTTACACCGTGACTTCAAGAAGTTCTACGTCAACGGATTATGGAAGAAAGTCCTTCCTGAAAAGGAATACAACTCAATTCCATGGCAAAAGATTGAAAACTGCGATGCTTCATTCCTTCTCGATTTATTCCAGAGAATCGCTTACAGACAAGGTGAAATGGGTAAATGGCTGGGTGAAAGCACCGGTTACATGCTGGCTCACTTCGGTGTTCCCGAATCCGAATGGTCTAATGACAAATCAACCAATTACTGGGCATTGAGCCATCCGAAGCATCATGCCAACGAAGATGACGGACAAGTCGGTGTTGTTTTGAACTGTCTCTACAACAGAGACCCAATGTGTCACGGCACAGTAAACTTCACCCGTTCAGGTCTTCCGATTGCTATTACTAAACAGATTGCTGAACGCTTCTGGGGCAGCGGAGATGCTGTTGACGCCGTCGGTGATTACACTCCGACAAATGAAGCTAAGATGCGCCGCCTTCGCTGGATTATCTGCCGCAAAGAACTTCATGACATGTTAGGACTATGCTCCTGGATGGCTCCATGGGTTGTTTCCCCCAATAAGTCTGACAACTATATTGGTGATGACGACATGGAAGGTAAGGTATACCGTGCACTGACAGGAAAGAACACTTCTGCTCAGGAACTGGACGAAGCAGGATTCAGAGCCTTTACGCTTCATAGAGCCTACACCATGAGACAAATGAGTGAGCTCAACATGCGTAAGATACATGACCTGTATCCGAACTGGATCTTCACTGATCCGAAGAACCGTCCTCCTTTCACCAAAGGCACTATCCGTATGGATCGAGATGACATTGAAAAGAGTTTCGATATCTTCTTTAACCTGATTAATTGGGATCCGGTCACAGGCGCTCCGACTGCTCAGGCTTACAAGGATGTAAATCTCGAATTTGTCATCCCGGTTATGCAGAAAGAAGGTTTAATTCCATCCAAGTAGAGCAATTTTATGAGTCACCCAATCCCATATTCATCCGAAAACTGCCCGATGTTGCCGTCAGACATCGTTTTCCTGGTTGAACTTATCACCGCTCACAGTAAAAATGTTGAACTGGTTAAATATGAAAATCTGATGGAAGAGTTCCTTCAGAAGGCTCCCCATCAACCAAAACTTGATCCTCAGGAAGTTCAAAAAGAAATCGATGAAATTCCTCACAAAGAAAAGCTTCTGAGAAATTGTGCTGATGACAGCGAAGAAGAAAAGGAAAGAAGACGGTTGATTTCACGCAGAAGAATGTTGAGTTCTCTGTTTGAAGGCTCAATCAGTGTCTCTGACCTTAAAGAAGAACCGGAAGAAGAAACAAGGGAAGTCAATCCTGAGTATTTTGATTTCGTTCTAAATGAAGCATTAAAAGGTGACAACGGATTAGGTTCATTAGAGAGCTGGGATAAGCAAAGGTACTACCATTTTGTACCGCTTCTATCCTCTTCATTTGCGAGGATCGTCTCGACTAAAAACAACCCTTACAAGCAGGTATTGGATGTTGTGCGTGACAGTTCCCGGATTTATCCGAGACCGGTTGGCGTCTTTAGTTTTGAGTTTGCTCCGTTTAATTTGGATCCGAAACTCATAAAAGAGATTTTGGATCAAATTGGAAGGGATCCTGATGCAAAAGATATACGAGTAGCTTTAACTTCTGCCGGAACAGTCTATCTGTATTCTTCGAAATATCTTGAAGACGATTATGCTGATTTTCTTGCAGAAGAGATGGACCAGGGTGATGCAGAAATGCTCTAAAGAAAGTTCCGCGGTTTGTTAAATCAACCCGTTGAAATATAGGTGCAAAATACCATGTTTACAAAATTAACTACGATAGCTCTTTCTTGTCTGACTGCCTTTGGACTGTCTTCTGTTATGGCCCAGGATGCAATGTACAAGGTTGAGCAAATTAATGTTCCCGAAAAACCTGAGTTTATGAGCTCACTGGGAATCCAGAAAGATGCAACTCCTAAACTCACAAAAGAGCAGAAAACAATGATGACTCAGGAGGCTTATCAGGAAAAAGCTGATCAGCATTTCATGACTGTCCATGCTCAAAAGGGAGTAAGTTGTGTTTCCTGTCATGAACCGAGAGGTAAACAGGGCGTTGCCTGGATGGCTGTTGCCACCAAACCGGCAATCCGTCAGAATTGTCAGGACTGCCATACCGTTCAGGCTGAAGTTGTTGCTCATACAGACACACACGACAAAATTGACTGCATAGCCTGTCATATGCCAAATGTTGCTTCCGCAGCTGACTATTCAACCGATCAGAATGTTGCGGGACCGAAGGCCTTAAGACGTATTCACACTTACAAGATTTTAGTAAGTCCGGATGCTTCTTCAATGGTTCAGCAAGACATCAAGACCAAAGAAGGCACTGTCAAGGGTTATGTTCTTGCTAAGAATGAAGACGGCAACGCGTACGTCGATTTGATGTGGAGCTGTGCCCGTAATTCACCTGCTGACTACACTGTCTTTGAAGGGAAAGGCTGCCATAACGAAAAGACATCAAAACTCGATGAAGGTTTGGTCTATCAGGATCAAAAAGAAATCTATGGTGAAGTTCAGAAATGGCAGAATCCGATCAAAGATGGCTATGAAGCAGTCTCGAATGCAATTCCACGCGTCCGTAAGCTTCTTGAAGTGACACGTTTAAGTCCGGCTGATCAGACCGAAGCTCGTCTTCTCCTTGATAAAGCCGACGATATTGCCACTATGATCGAAAAAGACGGTTCTTGGGGTGTTCATGCCCAGAATTATCTGCTCGACAGAGTCAAAACTGCTGAAGCTTATTTAGCAAAAGCCCAGCAAATAATTGACAACGGCGGTTACGTCAAGGCAGCAGCTAAATAATTAAAGGTATTTCATCCGAAAAACTTTTATTGAAATTTTGCTGTAAGCCAGCAAGGAGAAAATTGTGAGTACTATTAACAGACGAGCTTTTATGAAGAGCGCAGGCGCCGGTTCGCTGTTCGTTCTCACGCTGGCCGGCTGTTCTTCCAAGAAAGAAGATCAGCCGGGGACTAAAGGAGTCTCAACAGACTCCTCCCAGTCTTCGGCAAAACCTCATTATGTGATGGTCTTTGACCAGAATAAATGTGTAGGTTGCGGAGAATGCAAGGAAGCGTGTAACGAAGTCAATAAGTTACCGGCCGGTGTTCACAGAATGGTTCTTGAAAGACAAAATGGCCGTCAACCGGGAACCGCTTGCCCGCATTGCGGGAAAATCGAGCCCTGTGATTGTGAGCGTAAGTACGTTAGAGTATCTTGCCAGCAATGCGAAGACGCACCATGCGTTAAGGTCTGTCCGACACAAGCTGCCCATCGAGATCCAAAAACCAATATCGTCACGATGGATGCAGACAAATGTGTAGGCTGCAAATACTGCATCGCTGCTTGTCCCTACAACGTCAGGATTATCAATCCAATCACAAAAACAGCTGAAAACTGTGATTTTTGTCTTCAGACAAAACTTGCCAAAGGCGAAGATCCTGCCTGTGTTTCAAAATGCAGATACGGCGCATTGGCTTTCGGTGATATCAATGATCCGAAATCCTATGTCCACAAACTTCTGGATGTAAAAGATTCTGTGAGAATCAAACCTCATTTAGGAACAAATCCGAACGTGAGATACATTCCGGTTAAAAAGGAGATGATCTAATGGACGGTACACTTACTTTTACGATTGGATTATCCGAAGGAATCGCATGGCCTTGGCCGATTGCTGTGTATTTATTCCTGGCCGGTATTTCCGGCGGTGCGGTAGCCGTTGCTCTTATGATCAACTTTTACCGTCAAAAGACAGAAGCTACTCCGACCATTAAGGCTGCCAGCCTAATCGGTCTGAGTACCATTCTTCTGGGAATGATATGCCTGGTTTTGGATTTGACCAATCCTTTGTTCTTCTGGAAGATTCTGGTTTTTTACAATCCGACTAGCGTGATGAGTATCGGTGTCATGCTGCTCTTGTTCTACATTCCGCTAGTAGCGGTTCTGATGGTCATGAGCTTTGCTGACACTCTGAGCACCTGGCCGTTATTGGGATGGATTAAGCCACTATGTAACTGGCTTGAAAAATTCAGAACCTGGATTAATGCAATTGTCATGATTCTAGCGTTGGCAATATGTGCTTATACTGGCTTCCTCATTTCAGCTCTGATTAGATTCCCGTTAATCAACACTGCAGTATTGCCTGCTTTGTTTGTTGCATCCGGTCTTTCAGCCGGTATGGCAGCGACAAAGATTTTGGCTGCCAGCTGTTTTGGTGCCAAAGAGAGCGACGGTGACATGCATGCAATGCATCTGGCCGAATGGCCGGTAATGGCAACAGAAGCATTTTGTCTGTTGATGATTGCTATTGCTCTGCTTAGCGGAAATGAATCAGCCAAATTAGCATTTAATGCATTTACAGACGGGGTCTGGGCGATTGTTTTCTGGCTTGGAGCTGTAGTGGTGGGTTTTGGCATTCCTTTGTTGGCGTCCGTTGTCAGCGGACCTAAACTGGAATCAAAATTCTCTTTCTACGTAGCCGGATTATGTGCGATCGGCGGCATGATGTGTCTGAGACTTTTCATTTTGTATGCCGGACAGATGAATACATTGCTGTAATCTGACAAAAATAAGAATTTAAACTTGATTGGAGACGAAATTTTCGTCTCCTTTTCTCGTTTATGTTCGTAAGAAAATATTGATTCAGGTAAAAGGTTGTAAATATCGTACGTTTTAAAATAATTCCAACTAATTGAATTTTAATGAAATTAAATATTAATTAGGGTTTTTTCTAAATAAATATTTTGTTGATTGTGTTGACAAGCCCAAAAAAGGTGTTTAAAGTTCGCACCTCGTTGCTGATGAGCAAACGCAAAAACAGCGACGAAATGTTCTTTAAAAATTTATCGACGAACCGATAAGAGCGGGCACT
>CANTYJ010000034.1 GCA_947854175.1 uncultured Turicimonas sp.
TGGGATACCAAAACAAAACCCACAATTCCTATCAACTAATGCACAAGTCGAATCAGTGAAACGCATTTTACCGAAATATGGAAAAAGATGTTTTTCCGAATAGCATAGGAAATCTCTACATTGGCTGGGAAACTGGGAGGTGGCCAAGTTACGGTAGCGGAGTCTTTAAGCTGATAACATCAACCAAGCAATTTTCTCAACCTGCGTCATCTAATAAAGAAACTCAAATGGAGGCGTCTTTTGATATGTCTAACTCAAATAGTTTATACGGAGGTGCCGATACGTTGCAACCAGCGGCAGTCCGTTCGCTTGCTTTAATAAGATCTTATTAATACTAGACTTCTGACGGAAGCTGTTTGAACGAGAGTAAACGTAGCGACAGGATCTTTGGATTCGTACTCCCTTTGGTTAAAAATCACGAGTTGGATATCTGTGACTTTCACGCACAAGCCGGAGTTTTCGCAGAGACGCTGTAAAAACTGAAGATTTGTTTCCGCATTCTGATCCTGCCGGTCAAAAAGAGGATTTTCCTTTGAGTCAAAGAAAAGCTCCAGTTCTGCCTCTTGTGCAATTTTCTCTGCGATTTCACTCAAACGTTGCTGCTCCCAAGCCCGCTTGACTTTTTTCCTACGAATAGGGGTCTTTAAGGGAATGGAAACAGCTGACAGATCCATTGTGCGAGGAGCTCCTCTTACTCCAACTCTGTCAACGTAAAACGTCCCGCAATACAACTCGAGACCCGGACGAAGCGTGGTCCCTTGCTGGATGTACGCTTTGACAACTTCGCCGCCATCGGGTCGCCAGGCAGCCGCCCATTTTCCTGTTTCGTCCTTTAACGTCAGGGTAATTTCGTCTGCCTGGCCCCCGTCTTTGTCGCTATAGCTAAAGTCGAGTAGGTCAGGCAGCAAATCCGTGGTGACATCCGTTTCGTCCGGTCCAAATAGGAGCCTCAGTCTGGTCTGCAGAGGCTGATTCAACAGTTCATCTATCATCCTCTTCCTCTCTTCCATGGTGGCAAGTTATCGGCGGTTTTAACCGTTTTAATTTCCGGTACGACCAATCGAACGGACGATGGAAAAATCACCACATTCATATGTTCCGGATTAGCTCTCATGAGATCGGCCATGAATACCTCATTGCCATACAGGCGCTTGGCAATCACATCCCATGTATCTCCGGATTTCGTTACGTACATAAGATATCTCCATTAATATGCGAGACGTCGTTCATTGGCCATAAGACGCTGCAACTGTCGCTTCAATTCCTGAGCCGCTTGCTCACTCGCAGATCGAATATCTGCGGAAACAGAAGATCCCTCGTTGACGTTGATATTCAAACTGATGTTTACCGGAGCGGCAGCCGGCTGTGCACCCATCATTGAAGACAATCTGGATAGCGGCATCACTGCCTCCGGTTCCCTACCCTCACCAATCATGGATAAAGTAGGTCCTGTAGCAATACCACCGGATTCGAGCATTGCGATCTGCGGGATATTCACTCCGAATTTCTCGCCTCCAACTCCCGGGACAAAACTTGGAATCTCTACAGAAATTGCATTTAAACTGGCTATTGCCTTATTAACCAGTGCAATAACGCCGTTCATGGGCACCTTTACAAAATCGGTAATTGAGCCAAATATGCTCGCAAACTTATTTGATATCGCAGTCCAAGCCTGAGACCATTGCTCACTAAATCCTCCTGTGATAAACGTCATCAGGTTGTTGAAAGCGGCTGTAATATTGTCCACCGCAGGTTTTATGTTATTGTCATAAACCCCGCTAATGGTTGACGCCATTCCAGGGAACGCCTGTTCAAATTTCGTCCATAGCTCCGAGAGTTTTCCTTGATTGTGTCCCAATTCTTGTATATCAGGACACCGGCTGCAACTAACCCGACAATAGCGGCTATCGCAATACCAACCGGGCTCAAGAAAAACGCCTTCATAGCCAATCCAAGAGCCTTAATTGACGTAACCGCTTTCGGAATGAAAGCCATGAATTTGGCAAATCCCGCAGAGGCAAAAGCGACCGCTTGCGAAAATACCCCTTTGAGTGTAGCTGCAATTCTTCCCATCTGGGCGACAACTTTTGGAGAAACTGCCAACCAGGCGTTAAATCCGCTTCTAATTAAATAAATGCCCTTTGCCGTTGATAAACAGGCTGAGTAAGCGTAAAGGAAGATAGCCCTCAACGTATGGAATCCCAGAACAAGTCCCCCCAAAGTTATAACTAATTTCGTTATGTTGGATACTAATTTTGGATTTTCTTTTATCCATTTGCCGATGGCGGCACCGACCGATACAAAATACTCGAGATTTTCTTTAAGAGCCGGCAGTAGCGACTCTCCTATTGCTCCGGAAACATAGTCAATAGCATTTTTAGCCAAAACAAATGCGTTAGACGTTGTGGCAGCCCGTGCTGCAAACTCCGCTTCCATCGATCCTGCAAATTTTGTCTTATCTGCAACAAGTTCGAAGTTTTTAGCCAGGAGCTGAGTGTTTGCTAACATAGGTCCCCATCGCCCTGGCTCCCTCTTCTCCGAACATATCCGTCAGGGTTCTCATCTGCTCTTCCGGACGGACTTTCTTTATTCGCTCAAGAACCTTCAGGATGGCTTTCGGTGCGTCGGTTTTGATCTCTTTCTGTAACTGAGTAGGATCAAGTTCCAAGTCCTTGAACTCAGACTTCTGCCCTTTAGACATGGAATCGCCCTTTACCAGTGTTCGCATGAAAGCGTTGATACCGGTAGCAGCAACCTCTGCCTCCGCTCCGGAGCCAATTACAGTAGCAGCCAATGCCGCTGTCTGTTTTTCCGTCAACCCGGCAACTTTGCCAAGCGCTCCGTATCTTTGCAGTGTCTCACCGTTTTGTTTACCAAGAGCGGCATTGTTATTGCTCAATGCGTTGGTTGCATCAGCCAAAGAAACCGCTTCTTCCTGTGTCAGGTTCATACCGGATCGCCACTTGGCCATCATTTCACCGGCATCCTCTGCTGACATGTCGAAAGCAACACCCATTTTGGCTGCGGCTTCAGTAAATATAAGAAGATCTTTTTCTGCAATACCGGCTTGTCCTGCAGCGGCGGTAATTTTCATGAGCTCCACTGTATTCATCGGTAAAGTCAGACTCATTTTTTGGAGATCAGCCTGCATCTTTTTCAGACCGTCCGGCTCCTTGAAGTCAACGACTTTTTTAATATCAGCCATTGCATCTTCAATTGCCATGGCCTGTTTAACCGGTGCCCCTCCAACCTTAATCATCTGAGAACCAAGCATGGCCGCCATGCCGGCGGACGCCATCGCTTCAGCATTAGCAGATTTAATATTGGGGGTCATGTTATCAGCTCTAGTTTTAAAGGCGAGTGCTTAATTTAGTAACTTACTTCTTTTCGTCAGAGTCTCTACCGATTGAGCATGAAGACCGAGCTCACTTCTCAGCTCCTTAATTGCCTTACGCTTCCTGGTTAGCGCTTCGTCGGTTCTATCAATCTCAGCTTTCTGCTTCTTAGATAGCGCTATAAGATTTTCTTGGGGGGTTTGGCATTTAGCCATAGCCGAAGTCAGCTGTTCATAACTTTGTTTTTGCACCCCCAATGTTCTGTTAAGCGCAATAGCTTCGTTTCTGTACTTAACCAACTGTTCCGCTTTACTGGCAGTTTTTGCCAGTGTTTCCATTGTTTCTCTGGCCTTTGCTATTGATCCGGAAGCAATTTTGAAGGTTTTTGAAAACTGACTCGATAGTTCTCCGGCTATTTTGTAGACAATTTCATATGTAGTTGCCATTTTTATGTATACCCAACCGATCGTTTGCTTTAAAATTTAGTTAAAGAGGAGACGATTATGTTTGTTGGTTACCCGTACTCGCACGAAGATCTGAAAAAGTTCGATGAAGAAATAAAAAAGAACCGTGAAGAACATCCGGAATACCGCTCGGTGATCGAGGATATCGGAAGCGTTATCGGCGCTCTCGCAGTCTGTGGCTATGCCCTTGCCGGACTCATTTTCTTGGTCTATCTGATCTTTTTCTGCCCTTAGATCTTCTATCTCTTCGTTTTTTTCATTTCTTTTTCCAGTTTCTTTTGCCGCTCTGAAACAATCTCTCCCCACTACAGCATTTCTCTAAGCGGCATACTCATCCACTCAGTCACGCCTACCCCTGTATCGGCTGATGCTAAGGAATAGGCATAATCCATCAGAAATCGTACGAGCCTAACTATTTCTGCATTTCGATTTTCTGCTGCTGGGCTTTCATGTCGGCCTGATCCGACTCTGAGAAGCCCGAGCTGACCAAAAAATTTACACCGGCCTGGGCAAGAACCATGTAATCCGGAGCACTTAAATAGTCCATCAATTCATAAGGGACATGGGCTGCTCTAGCAGCAAAAAATGCTCCGAATTCTGTATCAAGAGCAAGAACGGGAGCAAGTCTTCCCGGACGATCAAACGCCATCTTAGCCTGGCGCACATCCCTTCCGGTCATGTCGTCAAAATTCAAAGTTAAGAATTCGTATTTCTTGCCTTCAAACTCAATTGGTTTTTTCAAATAGTGGATAATTTCTGCTATGTTTTTTCCTTTTTAAAGTGGCTCCGGCACTAGCCGGAACCTACGTTACTAAGACATTCCGAGGTTCTTTCGGACATCCGAGAGGATATCTTCTCCGTTAAAACGCGCAATGCAATTCAATTTATCGATCTCGACCATTTCTTTGCCGTCAATCGTAAGTTTCAAGTAGGAAACTTCAAATTCACTGGACGAATCTGTTGTGGCACCCGACTCGAATGATCCGAGAGAGAAGTTTTTTGGTAAAACCTTCATAAACACCCGAACACTAACGCTCTTATAGTTACCGGAAGCGGCGTCGTAGGCCTGCTGAGAACCCCGCAGATCGATATCATGAGTTTTTGCTGAAGCCAACTCTGCAGCCTGCGGTTCAACCGTTCGCCAATTTAACGTGGTAGTCATTGACTGATAATGTCCTAGAACCGGAGTATCCAGCTCCCCGGCAATACCGGCTCCGCTGATGGTGTCTGTCATCGCAGCCAACTCCGGAAGATCCACAGTTGCGATTCCGAGCAAATCATTGTTTGAGTTGTAAACCATGAAATTAGTCAGACGCTCCGGGATATTGTTACTGCCTGCCATTCATTTCTCCTTTATCCAAACAGTGTTTTCAAATAGTTAACGTCGTATTCAAGGATGAACTCAATCGAGCGGTTCGGACTCGGCGGCGTTATATAAACGTGGAATACTGCGATTCCATCCATCAACGACGTTGTTGGGTTTTCGTCTTCTCTAAATTCGACTCTGCCTCCTAAAATAAACTGGCGTGCTGATAAGCCGTTAAGCCAAATATTTGCTGAGTCGACAATGGTATCGACCTGCCTACGGTTAAGCGGTGCATCCACTCGCTGCCAGAATGTCTGAATCAAGGTGTTACCAACCCAGTTGAACATTCTGCGGTTAGGAATGAACGCATCTTTGACATCGGTATTGCCCGGACAGCAAGCTGTCCGGTTGCCCCAGCAAACCCAACCGCCAATAAAATTGAGTGCCGTTACTACGCCCTGGCCATTCAAATAAGATCCGACATCCTGGCCAAACACGACTTCATCCCCACCGGCCAATGTCAACCCGGTCATCTGGAAATTTTTGTTGGACGGAGAAACGTACGGAACATCGCTGTTTTCTGAGTCAACCTGAGGCATCAGGCAGGCGAGCTGTGTAGACATGTAGTATGCAACATCGTCCAAACGCAGCATTGGCCAGCAACAAATCTGAGCCGGATCCACAACATTGTTATTGTTTTTCCAGGCTGCACATTCACCGTACTGTTCAACCGTAGTTGTCGGGATGTCCACGACGCAAACGGCTTTAAACACCCCGTTAATACCATCGCATTTAGCCGCCATCGTGGCAGCAACTGTTGGGTTGTGTGAGAATCCCGGCGCGATCAATGTTCCCGGAACCAGTCTGAATAACGGGAATACATCCTCAACTAATTCAAGACCGGATTTCTTGCCGTCAGAAGAAACGCCGCCAACAATATCGTCTGCGTCAACTTTACTTGGATCGGTTTTTTCTGCAGAAAAGGTCAATGCGGACCCGGTCTTGCATCTAAAATCACCCTCTGCTTTTAATGAAGTGATAACGAGATTACCGTCAGCGTCAAATGCCGTAACATAATCGACACCTCGTTCGTATGGAGCGGAAGAGCCACTAGTCAGCACAATGCTATCAGGTAAAATCCCGGTTTCAGCAATGACCGCAGAACCTTCCTTCGTATCCAATGTGACAGAAGTAGTCGTAGCCGTGGATTTATGCGTTTTTGGATCCAGAACATTGATAATGACCACCGGAGCAATGCCAAATTTGAAAAATGCACTATCGATAAATTCGCTGATCGAATATTCGAATTTTTTCAGTCCGCTTTGGGCGTGTAGTTTCGGAGGTACGAACCCAAAATTCTCAACAGCCTACGCATAGGTGTAGCAAAGCACCGGCTTGTTGACGTTTTCTGCCTTTCCCATTCCCAGAGGTGCAGTTCCGATGATTACCGGAATTCCCGCAGGTGAATCGACTGACGGCAAAACGCTCGTTGCAACCTCAGAGACTGAGACGCCGTGTTTATATGCCATTTATTTCTCCTTTAAAAGTTTCTGAAGATTTGTATGCAAAATATGTCCCTGTTTGTTGATGTCACGTCTGGACTGCTGCAGACTTTCCAAACCAACAATTAAGCCCGCGATTGCGGGCCGTTTTTCGATCAAATCTTTAACGTGGGGAGGATAGTCCCCACAAAAAATCGTATTTGTGGTCAGTCCCTGCAGGGAGGGACCGATATAAATTGTTTTCATGGTAAAACTCCATAATGTTTAGTCTGAGGGTCCATGAATTTCGGAGAACGCATTAACCAGCTTGTAGTAACGAACAAATTCCATTGAGGCCACGGTTGTTCATCGGCGTTTTTCCAGCTAACGTCTCCATTCAAAACGTATCGGCCTCCGAGAATGCCTCCCTCCAGCGAAAGCAGTGCATTGCGGATTCTGGTCATCACATTTAGACAGTTCATGTAGCCATCCGTTTCCTCCGAATAGCAGCCAATGATTATTGTCAGTTCAACTGAAACAGAATCCTGATTGGCTGTCCCGCTATCCGGCCGGATAACAACAAACGGGGAATCATCGTCTGCAGAACCGCGTTTTGGCGGCAGATAACCGTTGATTATCTGAGGTGCCCTCAGCGTTCCGCTTTTGGTTTCCAGTCCGAAATCCTCCAGGGCTTGTCCGAGAAATTCTCCTAAGCAACGCGTTAGTTCCTGTTCAATCATTTAGATTTTCCTTCAAGTGCTCGCGTAACCTCATGCTCCAGGCGTTTGTCAAACGTTTCAGCCATCGTTTTTTGAATCGCTGAAGTAACAGAGGGGTTTTTAACTAATGTAGGAATACCCGGGCCGTACTTTGCTTCAATTGGTAATCGTTTTTTCCCGACCCGATCAAAGACTATCCCCCTATAAATAAAATCCCCTAACGGTTTAAGAGGACTATTTTTATAGACTGCAACTCTCGGTTGCCGTTGTCGGTTGCCGGTAGTATCCCGCCTAGGACTGATACGGTATTGGGAATGAGACCGAGGTCTTCCTTTGACCGTAATTTCCCCCTCCAGATTCTCCCGGTTAGACAGTGAGATATTCATTGATTCCCGAATAGTTCCGGCTTTTACCGTGTACGTCTTTCTAACCTCTCGAACAGCCTCTGCACGCCCAGAGGACACTGCTCTATTTAATGCCCTGCTAACGGCTCCCGGAAGCTTATTTTTCATCCCCGATAAGAAAAACTCAGCTCGTTTTAAAGCCGAGTCCGCAGAGGAGACATCCACATTAATCGTGCTCATGAATCATTTTCTTCCAGAGTTATAACGTAAACACCCATTTCTTCTTTGACTTTCCTCACTACGTAGAAGCGATCATCAAGCCGGACTAGTTGATCCTCAACCGGCCTGTCCATGTCACAAGAATCCACGTAAAGATTTATGGTATTTAAAAACACCCCGTAAAGTGGATTTGAAGCAGATCCGTCCAAGGGATCTACCGTGTTTGAATCAACCTGGCAGATAATTTCCTTTCCGTTAACCACTTGACGATCAGAAAACTCATCTGCGTTCAAAAAGACTCGTTTGACGTCCTGCCGGACGGTATCTTTAAATAAACTCATAAAAGCCCCTGATCGTTTCTCTTTTAAGAAGATACGGCTGTTAGAGCGTCCAGAACATGGAAACCGTAAATCTGTTGGATAATCGGCAACGGTCTGGACTTCATCTGCAAAATTCGTCCCGTCGGATTTGCATGCTGGACCCAAGAAGCCGGAACTCTGGCCCCCGCATAAACGCTAATGCCATTTGGAGATGATTCATCCACAACGCCAACAGCTCCGTATGCGAGCATGGTCCGAACATTCGGGCTAGCCAACAGACAAAGATTTTCAGGAACCATCGCAACTTCAGTTCCACTGTCGTTGAGGTACCATTCGTCGTAGGAATAGATATCTAGTGCAGAGTCTTTCAGATAGCCCCAGTAGGAAACACCATTAGGTAAATGCTGAGGATCAATGGCACCCATATCGACTCTGCGCATGTCAAATGCGTTAGATCCTGTAAATTTATCTAATAAAGTGTCGATGACCTTAGTTCCGCAGATTAGTTCTGTCGGAGTAAAGCCACCGCGTTTATTCATGCTTCTACGGGCATCGCGCAAATCCTTCATGATTGCGGCCGTCTTAGTAGCTGTCGCGTCCCATTTAGTTGTAAGAGTGGTTTTCGGCTGATCAGCAGAAGCTAAATTTGACCAATAAGAAATTTCGTCGGCACTTAATCCAGCCCCCGCAATCGAAATCTTGCCGGTAAAGAGAGCCTCAGCGCACATGGCCTCTTCCCTACGGGAAATAATTTCATCCAAATCGGCAAGATCTTTACCTAATAACTGGGCGGCTCTCTGCATTGGGGTAAGAGTTGAATAAATGGTTTCCCCGGCCGATCTCTTAAGGAGATCTTCTGCAGTTGTGACACGGTAAGGAGACACTTCAGGAGCAACAAAAGCCTGGGTTTTGTAACCCTTACGGCCAAGAACAGCCCCTGATGCTTTTGGATCGACGAAAGGGGCTAGTTTTCGTCCGGTCATGTCGACAACATCAAATTCAATATACTGGGTATCGAATGTTGGTCGTGTACCAAAGTACCGATCACGTAACCAGGTGTGGTTGCTGGTGCGACCTTCTTCTACCATGGCCATCATGGTACGAGTAGAAAACATATCCATTGTTTAACTCCTTAGATAGACTGTTTGAAAAAGATTCCGACCTTGCGTGCTGATGCCTTAACGTCAGCGGCCGTTACTCCGGTACCAAAGCTCAGAGCGTCGACATTGAACTCACCGGTCAGATACACAGCAGCTTTCACCGCCGCATCTGTTGCGTCCACATCCTCAGCTAAAATCGCATAGGCATCATCCACTGCGGATTCGGTCTTAGATACAAGCTTTCCGTCCTCGGTCAAAACACTGCCTCGTTTCAGTGCGCCTGATTTGGCAACGGTCATCACATCTGCGACAACCGGCATTACCTGTGAGGCAAATAAATTGTCATACTGCATTTGCGTAATTTCAGGGTATCCCATCGTAGTTCCTCGTTATTTATTAAAAGATTTTTTGGCAAGCTCAATTACAGACTTCTCCAGATCCTCGTTTAATCCGGAGTGAGAGTCTGTAGCTCTGATCGCATTCAGATCAGCGGCATCTTCTGTTCTCTGAGCAGAAATTGCGTCCTTTCGCTGCATCTGAGCTTTTACAATCTGAACAGACAATTCTGCGGCAGTTGTTTTGCCATCGAATTTTGCTGCTGCAATCAAATTTTCAAATCCCGGAAGGGCGACGGCTTCGATTTCTGAGATTCGCTACCTCTCGGCCTGCGCCCCTTCAGCTCTTGCCATTGCGGAAATTTGTTCTACCAAATCCGGGCATTCCGCTTTGAGTTGTTCTAAATCCATTAGTTTCTCCTTTTTTGGATTTAACATAGAAGCTTTAACGGCCTCTACACCTACAAAAGCCTTCGGTAGTCCCTTTACAATTTCGGGAGCTATCGTCAGACCATTCACCCGAAGACTGCCGTCCTCAAGAGAATTCTTTACTTTCGATACTGTGTCTAAAACATCGGCCAAGCCAAAATCAACCGCCTCTTTTGCTGTGAAGAAAGTCTCCTCGTACATTTTTTGAAGGATCTCTTCTTTTGACCGACCGGTTTTACGAACATAAATATCAGCCGCCACGTCCTCTAACTTTTCCAGTGTTGAGGCGTCTTTTGTCAGATCTTCAGAAGTGCCGTAAGAGCCTCCGCTAACTCTGTGGATCATGAGTAAAGACCCCTCTGAAACAATAACTTTGGCGTTTGGTGCACTGGTGATAAGAGTGGCTGCGCTACAGGCTAGTCCTGCCACTTTGATTGTGACCTCGCCTTTATGTGCTTTAATGAGCTCATAAATTGAGAGCTCTGTGGCAACAGAACCCCCGGGTGAATTCAGAGTGATTTCCAGTTTTTGATTCGGATCAAGCTGACGAATCTCGTCAAGAAAACGCTTTGAGGACGTTCCAAATATTTCGTCGAGCACTCCGAAAATATCTATATGAGCTGTATCACCTTCCATCCTCACATTCCAACAATGTCTAATCTCCATCTGGTTCCTCTCCCTTTATTTCTTTTGGTTGTTCAACAGTTCCGGTTGCCCGCATAGCCGCCTCTTCCTGCTCTCTGACTGCAAGAATTGAATCAAATTTCATTCCGGTTAATTCAGCAGCCTCTCTTTCGCGGGTGCTAAATCCGTTAGCCACTCGCAAAGCGGCGGCGTTGACTTCTTTAACCGGATCGAGTTGACCTTGTGTATCACCAAACCACTCTGCTCCACACCAGGCTTTTCGGATTAACGGATCGTCAAAGAAGCCCGGGGCTTCAACGCGCCCCTTAAGTACGGCTTCTGTTAACCATTCCTCGTAAACCGGCTGACAAAACGAATTGATAAGCCAATCGCGTCGCATGTGAAACATCTTCCATGCCTCCAGAAGAGCACCTCTGGAAGCACTGTATGAACTGGTGAACTCTTTTATTAGAACTTCGTAGGGAAGCTCAAGAGCGGCGCCAATTTGACGGCAAACACTTTTTACGAACTCTCCGAACGCTGTATTCGGACGTTTCGGATCAGCAAACTGTAATTCCTCATCCGGATCCAAAAACACCACCGCGCCATCTCCGATTTGGTAATTGTGGGGGTCTTTTTCCTCGGCTTCAGTTACTCCGGAATAGTAAGCGGCCGGTGGCAGATTCAACGTTTTATCCCCGCTCGTCTTAACGTAGACAGTAAACTTTGAACTGACTGCAGCCGCATTGACCTCGGCTTGTGCATATTCTGCCAATTGTTTTAATGCCCCGATTACCGGAGCTAGAACAGGTAGGCCTCTTCGCTGATTTGGCCGTTCAATATCCCCGAAAATCTGCAGGACATTCGGACGACCGCTTTAATGTGGCGGATTCCCCAGCATTCTCTACCGGTTCCCCAGCCGTAAACGCTACATTCCAGACGGTCGTGCTGAACGTCAACTCCGGCTGTTAGAAGAAGAACTCCGTCAGGTAGTATCCCGCCTGCCGGATAGTATTCCCGGCGCTTTAAGAGATATTCCCATAAGTCTGCATCTCCTCCATACTGCTCCCAAGGTTCACCCAGTTTTAAGTTGATGAACTCCATCAAACCGTTGCGGTCTTTCTTTCGGTTAATATCCACCCACTCGCATACCAGATCGAAGAGATTTACCCATGGGCTATAAAGCGCATTTATGTGGTAGCTCCGATAACGTCCTTTGGGGTTTGCAACTTCCCATCTTCCGGTAGCCAGAATATCCGGATTTAACTTTCTGGGACCTCTGATTTTGCTGCCACACTCTGAGCAGAAAATCCCAACCGATTCTTCTACCAAATTGTCTGAATCGTCGCTCTCCCATTTAACCATTGACCATGAAAGCTTGATGAAGCAGCCGCAGTGCGGGCATTGAACTTTGAACTCCCTTTGATCACCGCCCTCAAACTCATTGTAAATTTTCGAAGACCCCTTGATTGTCGGAGTAGAGACAAAGATTATTTTGCGGTTGTTAAAGTTTTGAGTTCGTTGTACAGCAAGTTTTAGCGGATCGCCTTCTTTGCCTGCGCTCTCCGGATAACGATCTACCTCATCGGCAAGCAAAATCCGAATCGGTCTGGAAGCTAGGCCTGCGGGGGAATTAGCACCTACTAAGGCTAAATATCCGCCCGGATAATGTTTCATTAAAATAGTTGCACTGGTTTTCTTTTCGTTGCCCCTGCCATCTTTACCTTCTTCAAGCTTTCCTTTTAAACCGAGAAAGTCGCGAAACATCGGAGCAATACGCTCCTTAGAAAAGGCCTCAGCCATCTCCACTGTCGGTTGTAGCATTAACTGTGGAGCCGGTTCCTGATCAGCGTAGTAGCCAAGAACGTTCAACAGGGCCTCTGATTTACCCACCTGAGAACTGAACATTAAAACCACTTTTTCTGTGGTTTTGTCAGTAGCTGCATCCATCGGTTCTTTCAAGTACGGAGTGCGTGATGTCCTCCACAAACCCGGCTCTGCAGAAGTTCCTAGCGGAATGAACCGTTTGGAATCTGCCCATTCAGTACCGGTTAACCTCGAGACGGGACGACAGATTTTTGAAAATTGTTCAGACCAAAGCATGTTTGTTCGTACAGAAAAAATGCCCGACCGATATATTTCAACCGATCGGGCTAACCTCAATCCCATGGAGTAATAGTGAATAAACTTATCTAAGTGCTGGCAGTGTGCATAGACCTCTTTTAACTACAGTTTTACAAACTTTGATTCGTGAATTGTCTTGAGAACTTCGTCAACGGCTGTTTCCAACACCCCCTCAATTTCTCTTTGAGTTCTGCCCTCCAGTAGTCCGGAGTACCTGACCGGAATCGTCAGTAACTTCTCTCTGACGATCGTTGCCGTTTTCGTTGCATCAGCGATTACGTCAGCTACCTCAACGTAGGTGCCGTTTTTAACCTTAAGCTCCAGGCGCTTCAATTCAGTTTCTGCCGCTTTGACTTTTGCAGTTGCCTGTTTCTCCTGTAATCATGCAACAGAGTATGCGTGAGCTACCGCCCTGGCGTCTTTAAGATCAACCACTGTCTTCACTGCCGGATCCGTTAAAGGGTTTGCAGCAGCCTCCATCTGACTGGCCAGTTTTTCGAAGGCGGCTAGTCCGGCATTTAAAGGCACTTTTCCTTCAGAGTTAGCCGGTATCGTACCGTCGGCAATCCGGCGTCTGACCCAGGTATGAGTTTTCCCGCAAATTCTTCCAAACTCCCTGAGGCTTACAGCGTCTTGTTCTTCCAATGGTATTTTTCTTGGCATCGAATTTTCCAGTTTATCTAGGATTAGTGGTTCGCGTTCCGAACATTAAAATCACCCATAGCTAGTTGAGAATCGGGAGTCGCGGCACCCGCATGGCTTTTCACCCCTGGAAGTGCCCGTACAGCCCTTGGGCCTCTTGACTTCTTGGCTTCCGTCTCTTCTCTTCGGAAAGTATACAAACGACTCAAATAGGGGGTAAGGTATCAGATATTGCTAATCGATATTGCAACACTTTACTTGACAATGTAAATAATTTTGTTATAATAATCACATGTTCAACAGATAAATGAAAGGAGGTGTGACACTTGGTTTTAAAGGGCTATAGAGTCAAACGAATTAGAAAGTTGGTATCCGTCGAAATAGAAATCAACTTAATAATTCTAAAACTTAAGTTCAAGTTTACTAACTAGCAAGAGCCTCCCCGAAAGGGGAGGTAAACCGAGTGTTCACCTCAAGGGAGTATTTTAAATGTTTTATCCGTATTCAACCGTCGAACAAGACGGGAAGTTTGTTTGTGTAGTCCGTGATCTTGACTTCTATTCAGAAGGAAAAACCCCTGAAGAAGCTGAAGAGATAATGTCGGACGGATTTTACAGGTTTGTAGAGGATATCTACAGAAAACAAGGTAAACCTATACCTGAGCCTAGCGAGCCCGTTAAAGGACAGGATTCTCTGTTCTATATCGATTTAAAGAGCGAGGCCCGCATTCGACTTTGGAATTTTCTCAAACAAAAGCATATGAGCACGTCAGAACTTGCCAGGGTTTTAAATATCTCCAGACAATATGCTCAATCCATGGTAAGCGGATCGAACTCCGTCAGCATGGAAAAATATTGCGAAGCATTTGAGGCACTGGGTTACTACCTGAGTTTAGAGCTTAATCCGTACGAGTAAACTGCCAGGTGAAAAATTTCGGAGGAGTTCCTCCGGCGTCAAGCATTAAACCCAAACTCCCGCCTTATAGCCCGTAATTTTTTTCTTTTTTCATAAAATTTAATTCACCCCTTGTTGTAACCAGTTGATTTTTTTTATTAAAAGGAAACACAGGGGTCTATTTTTTTGCTATAATAGATCGGTATAATATTAATCGCGAGCTATTATTATGGGCCGTCCAAGAATTTACGACACTCCTCACTTTTGTCTTCACACATATGTCAAGAAAGGCA
>CANTYJ010000035.1 GCA_947854175.1 uncultured Turicimonas sp.
AGGAGGAATAATGTCTCGTGTAGCTAAAATTCCGGTAACAATCGCCAAAGGCGTTGAAGCCAAAATTGAAAACGGTGTTATCACTGTTAAAGGCCCTAAAGGTACATTGACTCAGAAGCTTGACCCACGTGTTGAAGTCAAGATTGAAGATGGTCATGTCCACTTTAAAGCATTAGACGAAAGCAAAGAAGCAAACGCAATGAGCGGTACACTTCGCGCTTTAGTTAACTCCATGAACAAGGGTGTTTCTGAAGGCTGGTCCAAGAAACTGACACTTGTAGGTGTGGGTTATCGTGCACAGGCTCAAGGCGACAAATTGAACCTGTCACTTGGTTTTTCTCATCCGGTCATCTATCAATTACCGGCCGGTATTAAAGCAGAAACTCCAACCCAGACCGAAATCGTGATCCACGGTGCAGACAAGCAACAAGTCGGTCAAGTTGCTGCTGAAGTTCGTGCTTTCCGATCACCTGAACCATATAAAGGTAAGGGTGTTCGTTATGCCGATGAACACGTGGTCATTAAAGAAACCAAGAAGAAATAATTGAGCGGAGTCTTAAAGTGATCGACAAAAAAGCAAATCGTCTGCGCCGTGCACGTGCAACTCGTGCTCGTATCAGACACTTGAACGTTATTCGTTTAACAGTTCATCGCACAAATTTACACATTTACGCACAGATTATTTCTGCCGACGGCAAGAATGTTTTGTGTTCAGCTTCAACACTCGAACCGGAAGTTCGTGCACAGTTGGCTGGTGTAAGCGGAAAGGGTGGCAATGTTAATGCCGCTAAGATCATCGGTACACGTATTGCTGAAAAAGCAAAAGCAGCCGGTGTAGAAAGCGTTGCATTCGATAGAGCCGGTTATAGTTTTCATGGCCGTGTTGCTGCGTTAGCACAAGCTGCTCGCGAAGCCGGTCTCAAGTTCTAAGGAAATAATATGGCAAAAGTACCAGGAAAAGGCGCTGCAGCCGAAGAACAGGACGACGGCATTCGCGAAAAAATGATCGCTGTTAACCGCGTTACCAAAGTTGTTAAGGGCGGCCGTATTCTCGGCTTCGCTGCTTTAACAGTTGTTGGCGACGGCGACGGTGGCATCGGCATGGGCAAAGGCAAATCCCGTGAAGTTCCGGTTTCTGTTCAAAAAGCTATGGAACAGGCACGTCACTCGATGGAAAGAATTCCATTGAAGAATGGCACAATTCATCATGCAGTTATCGGTCATCACGGCGCATCCAGAGTGATGCTTCTTCCGGCTCCTGAAGGTACCGGTATCATCGCCGGTGGTCCGATGCGTGCTGTATTCGATGTAATGGGTATCCGTAACATCGTTGCTAAATCTCACGGTTCCTCCAATCCTTACAACATGGTTCGTGCAACATTGGATGCTTTGAGCAACCTTCGTACACCAAGCGAAATTGCTGCTAAACGCGGCAAGACTGTTGAAGAATTGTTGGGCTAATAGATGGAGAACGCAATGGACAAGAAAACTGTAAAAGTTACATTAGTCAAGAGCCCGATCGGCTGCAAAAAAGCTCATCGCGCTACTGTTCTCGGTCTTGGCTTGAGAAAAATTCGTCAAACCCGTGAATTGGAAGATACTCCTGCAGTTCGCGGCATGATTAACACCGTATCTTACTTAGTACGTGCTGAATAATTGAGGAATATACAATGAGACTTAATACAATTCAGCCAGCAGAAGGCTCTAAGAGCAAAGCTCATCGCGTAGGCCGTGGCGTTGGCAGCGGCTGGGGTAAGACAGCAGGCCGTGGACACAAAGGTCAGAAATCCAGAGCCGGCGGTTTCCACAAAGTTGGATTCGAAGGCGGCCAAATGCCTTTACACCGTCGTCTTCCGAAGCGTGGTTTCACATCATGGACACACGCTGACGTTGCCGAAGTTCGTTTGTCTGATCTCGAAAAACTTGGTCTTGAAGAAGTTAACCTTGGTGATCTCATCAATGCTAACATCATCAAATCCGACTCCAAAGACGCACGTGTCATTTTATCCGGCGAACTTACTAAGAAAGTAATCGTCCGTGGTATGTCTGTCACTAAAGGCGCCAAAGCTGCTATTGAAGCAGCTGGTGGTAGCGTCATTGTTGAAGAAACCAAGAAAGCAACAAAGTAATCTATTCATAGGGAACCCAAAACGTGGCCAAAAATGTTCCGGCGAAAGCCAGCGGCAAGTACGGTGATTTATTTCGCCGTTTGATATTCCTTCTTCTTGCTCTCGTCGTTTATCGTATAGGCACACATATTCCGGTTCCGGGAATCGACCCTATTACTCTGCGCGAGCTGTTTAATCAGCAACAAGGCGGCATCTTAGGACTGTTTAACATGTTCTCCGGTGGCGCCTTGTCCAGATTCTCCATTTTTGCATTAGGTATCATGCCGTACATTTCGGCATCTATTATTATGCAGATGCTTTCTTATGTCCTTCCGTCATTGGAAGCATTAAGAAAGGAAGGTGAATCCGGACGTAGAAAAATCACTCAATACACACGTTACGGTACTTTATTACTTGGTACATTCCAGGCTTTAGGTATTGCTGTGGCGTTAGAAACACAGCCGGGATTGGTCATTGATCCCGGTTTGTTCTTCCGCTGCGTTTGTGTAATTTCATTAGTTACCGGCACCATGTTCCTGATGTGGTTAGGTGAACAGATTACAGAACGTGGTATTGGAAACGGAATCTCAATCATCATCTTTGCTGGTATCGTTGCAGGCTTGCCTGCTGCTGTCAGCAGCTTGTTCCAATTAGTTTCTACCGGAGCAATCAGCCCGCTTTCAATGATATTCATCATTGCAATCGTGATGTTGGTGACCGCTTTCGTTGTGTTTGTCGAGAGAGGACAACGCAGAATTACAGTCAACTATGCCAAGCGTCAGATTGGTAACAAGATCTACGGCGGCCAGAGTTCTTATCTTCCTTTGAAGATAAATATGGCCAACGTTATTCCTCCAATCTTTGCTTCTTCGCTTATTCTCTTTCCGGCCACTTTAGCCGGTTGGTTTACCAGCGGAGATTCAACACGTTGGATTCGTGATTTGGCTGCTTCTTTGTCTCCCGGCCAACCGCTTTATACAGTGCTTTATGCAGCTCTGATTATCTTCTTTGCATACTTCTACACGGCATTGGTTTTCAATCCGAAAGAAACAGCTGAGAATCTTAAGAAGAGCGGTGCATTTGTACCCGGTATTCGTCCCGGAGAACAGACATCACGTTATATCGATAAAGTTCTCCTCCGCTTAACTTTAGCAGGGGCGTTTTATCTAGTATTTGTTTGTTTGGTTCCTGAGTTCTTGAACTTAAGATTCAACGTTCCGTTCTACTTCGGCGGCACATCGTTATTGATCGTCGTTGTCGTAACAATGGACTTTATGAGTCAAGTTCAGGCTTATCTCATGAGCCACCAGTATGAATCGTTACTCAAGAAGACAAACTTCAAGGGTTTCGGTCCCGGTTCACTACCTCGTTAAAAGTTAGTAACCATAAATTTGCGCAAGAGTGTGAGTTTTTTGATAAAATCTCGCACCTTACGCAAAATTTGTCTGTTTGCACTACAGGCAGACAAGTTTAGAACATGTTGATTTTGCGAGAAATCGACATACATTTGGAGATTAATATGAAAGTTAACGCTTCGGTCAAAAAAATGTGCCGTAAGTGCAAGATTATTAAGCGCAAAGGGGTGGTTCGCGTAATTTGCTCCGATCCACGTCACAAACAGCGCCAAGGCTAAAGAGGATAAATAAATGGCTCGTATCGCCGGTATTAACATTCCACCGAATCAGCACGCTGAAATCGGTTTGACCGCTATCTACGGTATCGGTCGTCCCCGTGCACGTCAAATTTTGGAATCGGTCGGTGTTGAAACATCTAAGAAGGTAAAAGACCTTACAGACGCAGAATTGGAAAAGATTCGTGATGCAATCAGCCAATTCACTGTTGAAGGTGACCTTCGCCGTGAAGTTCAATTATCAATTAAGCGCCTCATCGACTTAGGAACTTACAGAGGAATGCGTCATCGTCGTGGTTTACCTGTCCGCGGACAGAGAACACGTACCAATGCCCGTACTCGTAAAGGTCCGAAGAAAGCTGGTGTAGCGCTCAAAAAGTAAGGTTTAAACGACTATGGCAGGTAAGATTCCAAACGCTCAGCAGATCGCTGCTCAGCGTGCACGTAGAAAAATCAAGAAGGTTGTTAACGAGGGCATTGCCCACGTTCACGCTTCTTTCAACAATACAATCATCACCATCACTGACCGCCAGGGTAATGCTATTGCAGCATCCAGTTCCGGTGCTCAGGGGTTCAAGGGTTCACGTAAATCCACACCGTTCGCTGCACAGGTTGCTGCTGAACAAGCAGGCCGTCACGCCCTTGAATATGGTTTAAAGAGTGTTGAAGTTCGTATTACAGGACCAGGACCAGGACGTGAGTCCAGCGTTCGTGCTCTTAACGGACTCGGCATTCGCGTCACTTCGATTCAGGACGTTACACCTGTTCCTCATAACGGTGTTCGCCCATCCAAGAGACGTCGTGTTTAATTTAACAAATTCCCGCGTTTATCAGTTCTAATCTGATGGACTGAATGTGGAACACACAGGATAAGAGAAAGAAATGGCTCGTTATACCGGACCTAAAGAAAAGCTCGCACGCCGTGAAGGCTGCGACTTG
>CANTYJ010000036.1 GCA_947854175.1 uncultured Turicimonas sp.
TGGCAGGGGAAGAAGGATTCGAACCCTCGAATGCCGGAATCAGAATCCGGTGCCTTAACCAGCTTGGCGATTCCCCTTTCGAAGATGCGTATTATACACAACTTAAAAATTAATGCAAGCAAAAAAAATAAAAAAATTAAAGCAGGCCAAAATGACCTGCCTCATATGTTTATTAATCACATTTGAAGTAACTTTCTTAATGATGCTTCAACCTCATTGATTTTTTCAAATCGAACATCTGAAAGACACTAGAAGAATTTAGCGAGCTCTGAAAGTATTACGCCGGCACCCATCAGAACAAAACTAATTTCGAAGATTCTAGCCATTCTTCTCAATCTGGCATCCAAAGCTACAGCTTTAACTTGTGCTTGTTTATATGCATCCCTTCTCATAAGGAACCTCCAACCTTTGAGAGTAGTATAGTCTCTTTAATTAGAGTTTTCACTTAATTGAAAGTACTAGTATGCTTAATTTGGTAGGTGTCCTATATCACGTATCACTAGTGATCACTCTTAATTCCTGCACCACACATACACAGCAAAGCTTCTTTTGTCTCCCCGTAATCTTCACAATATTTATCATAAGCACACAAGGCGGCTGCTGTTGTATGTTCTGCATAAACTCCTTTTTTAGCCAATGCTTTTCTAGCATCCAGAATTTTGTCTTCTGGAGCTTCTACTACACGAATTCTGTGTTTTTTGATCATCTCCAAAATTTCTTTTGCACGAGCCGGTTTTCCAATAGCGATTCCTTCTGCCATCGTTAATTGCGGAATTATGTCGACTAATTCTTCAGCCTCTTGTTTTACCGTTTGGTAAAAAGGAGAGCACCCTTCAGCCTGGATTGCAATAATTTGAGGGAAGTGATTGATAGTTTTGGATTCCAAAAGTTGTTCCAGAGCTTTGATCGCTCCAATAAACAAAGTTCCGTTGCCTAACTCTATAAAAATATTCTCAGGAATCCGTCCTAACTGTTCGTAGGTTTCATAAATGTAAGTCTTCGTCCCTTCATAAAAGAACGGATTAAAAACGTGGTTAGCGTAATAGGCACCTTCTTCTTTGACCTTTGAACGACAGACATCCGCACAATGATCTCTTGAGCCGGGAACAACAACTGCCTTAGCTCCGAAAGCCTCAATCATAGAAATCTTTTTAGGACTTGTTCCTTCAGGAACATATATTTCACATTCAATACCACTTCTTGCACAATAGGCTGCAACAGCCACTCCTGCATTTCCACTCGAATCCTGGACACATTTTTTGACCCCGATTGCCTTCATATGAGCAACCAGAGTAGCCGCTCCTCTATCCTTGAAAGATAAAGTCGGCATCATGTAATCCATCTTCAATAAAACATCGTCATTGAACTTGATAATTGGAGTACGTCCCTCCCCCATCGTTACTTCTTTCCACGCGTCTCCTTCTATATTCATAAAAGCGCGGTACCTGAACTGGCTCCATTCGTGTGTGTCAATAAGATCTGAATTGAACGGAACAGATGTTTCAGGCAATTCAAAAAGTCCGCCACATTCGCAATTGGGAGAGAGAGTCGTTGTCGGAGTTTTCTTTCCGCATTTAGTACATACAAAGTTCATTTTTAATTCCTTGAGATATGAATCGTATTGTAGTGGTTAGGAAGACAGCTTTTGGGAAAAACTTGGAGAAAGCGACTCGATAAATCATCCTCATTGAATTCCAATCGGGAAAGAAAAGAAGTAAACGCTGATTCTTCTCTCAAGCATGAAGCGACTAAAAGCTCAAAACAAGACTAAATGAATGCCCGGACAAAAATTTTCAACCTTTGAAGGCAGGTACTTTTATAGAAAAACACCGCCAAAAGGCGGTGTCAGAAGATTAAAAATTGTGAAACGTTAGAGCGAAGCGAGAATACCCTTAACAACAGAGATAGATTCCTCAGCTGCCTGTTTAACAAAAACACTGTAATCCATCAAAGCGTTGTCGTCAGCTCCATCTGAAATCACCCTGATAACTAAGAACGGAACGTTATTGATAGTACAAACCTGGCCGATTGCACCGCCTTCCATTTCAACTGCGATAGCCTCAAAAGTTTCATGGATAAGAGCTTTTCTGACAGGATTGCTCATGAACTGATCGCCTGTAGCAATAACGCCGGACATGCATTTGATATCATCGTCCTTGACTGCTTCCAGCGCCAACTCTTCTAAGGCTTTATCTGTTTTGAAGTAGACCTGGTTCAAACCGGATACCATTCCAACCGGGTCACCGAGTCCTGAAGTATCAATATCATGCTGGCAAACGGCTGTAGCGACAGCGATATCTCCTACTCCGAGCTCTTTTACAAGAGTTCCGGCAACACCGGTGTTGATAACTTTTTCAACCCCAAATTTCAGTATCATTGTTTGAGCGCAAACCGCTGCAAAAACTTTTCCAATTCCGCAGACCGCCACTACTACCGGAACGCCGTTTAATGTACCCTCATTAAACTCCATACCGCTAATCTTAGTTATCTTCAGGCCTTGGATTTCTTTTTTGAGGCCCTCCACCTCAACTGCCATTGCACCAATAATGCCAATCATTTTTTCCTCTTGGTTTAAAGAGCCTGCCCGTCTGCATTAAACAGCGGCAGTTTCTGCAGATAAATGATATCCTTCCTGTCGATTGCATCACCTTCAGCCAGAATCGCCATTTTCCCGACAACATTGGCCTCGCACATTTCTGCAAGAGCTTCCAAAGCTTCTAATGACTTACCTGTTGAAATAACGTCATCCACAATAAGAACACGTTTGCCTCTTAGCGTTTCCAGATCAAGCTTATCTAAATACAACCGTTGTTTTGCCTCAGTGGTAATGGATTGAACTTCAACAAAAAACGGATCGACCATATAAAGTTTTTTGCTTTTTCTGGCAACGATATATTTTGAATCTCCTCTTTGTCTAGCCATCTCGTGAACTAGAGGAATCCCTTTCGTTTCAGCAGTAAGTACATAATCGAATTCAGGAGCTTTCTTTAATAACTCCCTTGCACAATGGACTGAAATTTGAGGATCACCAACAATAATGAAAGCGCCTATAGCTAAATCTCCCCCTATCGGACAGATAGGCAGGTCTCGTTCCATTCCGGCTATATTGATTCTATAAGTTTTCACAACTGCACCAAAAATTTGAAATGTTGTGCGTATGCTACTTCAAAAAACCGCTTTCAACCTAAAAAGCAGCTTCCTAGCGTAAAGAACAATTGCATATTTATTTAATCTTTTCTCTTATAGTGGGCAGGTTTTCTGAAAAATACTGCAGAAATCGTCATTTTCATGTATGTCTTCAGCTTCTGTCCAGCTTCGGAAAAATTCATTTGAAGAGAACAAACCTTCCGTAATGCTAGGTGTTTTCCTGCTTTTTCTAGATGATTTTTTAATAAATTAGTTAAAAGTTGGTACCATACAATTCATAAGGAAAAACGTCTTACAAGGTCGTTTCTCTCCTGACTACACAATCCATGTTTAATGGATGCCAAAAGCCGTGAAGTAAGACAAAGATCTAGAAAAACTAGTGGCTTTGGTGTGCCTCTAAATATTAATAAACCCAATCCGAAAAAATAGGAGATTTTTCTATGAAGCACTTTTATGGAAAAGCGCTTTTTGCATTTGCATGCGTGGGCCTGATGTCTGCCGCATCTGCAGAATATAAGCAGGAATACAAACTGAGCGTTGTTCCCGGAGCCTCTTCAGGCTGGGGCCAGACAGCTACTTTCTTTGCTGACTGCGTCAAAAATAAAACCAACGGCCGAATTAACATCAAACCTTACTTCGGTGCCCAATTGATGGCCGGCAAGCAGACTTCCGAACTCTTGCTTGTTCGTCGTGGAGCTATTGATTTTGCCTTGGCCTCTACTATTAACTGGTCACCTCAGATTAAAGAACTTAACCTGACAGCTCTACCCTTCTTCGTAGCAAATAATCCTGACCGTTACAAGGCTATGGACGCCATTGAAGCCGGTAAATCAGGAAAAATGCTTCAGAAAGCGATTGAAAAAACAGGCGTTAAATTCATCGGCTGGTCTGAAAACGGTTTCCGTGAATTAACTACCAGCAAAGGCCCAATTCAAAAACCGGAAGATATGAAAGGCATGAAGCTTAGAGTATGCGGAACTCCGATCTTCATCGACATTTTCTCCTCCCTCGGTGCAAATCCTCAGGCCATCAACTGGTCTGAAGCAGTTACAGGCTTCCAGCAAGGCATTGTTGACGGTCAGGAAAACCCGACAAACGGAATTAATATCCCTCTTAAGATGTGGACCTGGCATAAACATTTGACTGACTGGCACTACATGATTGATCCTCTTTTCCTTGCCGCCAATAAGAAAGTTTGGGACGGTTTCTCCAAAGAAGATCAGAAATTCTGTATGGAGTGCGCTGCTGAAACTGAACTTTATGGTAAAGCCTTATCCAGACTTGGTTTCGATAACGGCGAATCTTTAGCCTATTTGAAGAAGATTGGTAAAGTACCTGCTGTCAGCGATCCGATGGCTGAATTGAAAGCAAACGGCATGCAAGTCACTTCTTTTACTCCTGAACAGATTGAAGCCTTCTACAAAGCAACACAGAAAGTTCGTGATGAATGGACTAAGAAGATCGGTCCGGATCTTGTCAAAGCTGCTGAAGAAGACATGAAATCAGCCAAATAGAATCAATTAAAAAATTTAAGCGGGTGGCTGGTCCACCCGTTTTACACATGAGTTGAAGAAAAGATGTTGAAGTTTCTTAATTCCAGATTTGAAGAATTGCTCGGAGCTTTTTTGTTAGCCGTGATGGCTTGCATTTCTTTCATAAATGTAATCATCCGGTACTGCACAAATTTATCGTTCTCGGCCTCAGAAGAACTTACCGTCAATTTTTTTGTTTGGATTGTCTTACTTGGAACCGCCAGAGCTTTCAGAGAAGGCAGCAACTTCTGCATGAACCTCATTTATAACGCTTCTCCGCTCCCGGCACGCAAGGTCATGTATATTTTTGGCGTTGTGTGTTCTTTAGTCTTTTTTTCTGCACTCATTTATTTAGGCGCCATTGAAGTGTGGGACGAGTACAGTCTGGATGTTTCCAGTGAATCTCTTGATATTCCGGTTTGGCTTTACACAATGGCAACCCCTTTGTTTTCCATACTTATCGTTATCCGCATTCTTCAAAAGGTTTATGCGGACTTCAAATCCGGCACAGTGTAGGAGAAAACAATGAAAGAATTATTTAGTGATCCTGCATTAATCCTTTTGATTTTATTCGTCATCCCGCTGGCCTTAAGAGTCCCTATCGCCATTTGTCTTGGGCTGAGCGCAACCATTGTTGCTTGGATGTTCGATATGGGCATTGACATGCTCCCGTATAACTTTTTTGCAGGCGTTGCAAAAGTTCCTCTATTGGCAATTCCGTTCTTTATTCTTGCCGGCTACATTATGGAAAAAGCAGGTATTGCGGCAAGAATTGTCAATTTAGTCGAAACCATTGTCGGTGACATGACAGGTGGTTTGGCAATTGCCACCGTAGCTGTTGCGACATTTTGGGGTGCGGTCAGCGGCTCAGGTCCAGCGACAGTAGCAGCCTTGGGCTTAATTCTGATTCCTGCCATGGTCAAAAGCGGTTATGACAAACCTTTTGCTGCAGCCAATGTTTCCGTGACCTCCGGATTAGCTATTGTTATTCCGCCTAGTATCGCTTTCATCGTTTATGGTGGTATTGCAGATACTTCCGTTCCTGCTCTTTTCGCTGCAGGCATTTTCCCGGGACTGCTTGTAGCGGGTTTCCTGATGGTGTGTGTTTATTGGATTTCTAAGAAAAAAGGTTACAGAGGACTTCCAAGAAAGATGCCGGTATGGGTAGCATTTAAAGACGCTTTCTGGGGAGTAATGACTCCGGTCGTCATACTCGGCGGCATTTACGGTGGTGTCTTCACACCAACCGAAGCAGCAGCCGTAGCCATTTTTTACGGCTTATTTGTCGGTGTTTTTATTTACAAGACATTTAATTCTTTCGAAATTCTCATAGAAGTCTTGGTCGAGTCGGTTAAGGCGACAGCAGTTATTATGTTTGTCGTCACTTGCGCCGGACTTTTTGCCTGGGTTGCCTCGACTGTCGGCCTGGTAGAAAAAGGAGCGCAGTTCCTGCTTTCCTTATCTGACAATCCATGGATTTTGCTGGCTTTGATTAACGTTATCTTGCTATTGGCCGGCATGTTACTTGATGCAATCTCAATCTACTACGTTCTTCTACCCTTCTTGCTTCCCTTGATTCACCATTTCGGATGGGATTCTGTATGGTTTGGTGTCATGATGACGGTTAACTTAGCGATTGGACAGGTTACACCCCCGGTTGCTGTTAATTTATACGTAGGAGCTCAAATCAGCGGACTAACGATGGAGGAATTAACTCCTGCTGTGATTCCTTTACTAATTGCCTCTCTTTTGGCATTGATACTGATTATTTATGTTCCTTGGTTCAGCACCTTTCTGCCAACGTTGTGGGGACTCTAAATATTCTTTGTAAGCCGTCCGTCATAGGACGGCTTACTATTTTAGATTCCGATATCTATTTCCAATTTTTTGATTTATCCTCGACGATAAAGTTTGTGACCCGGCAGGAGCTTACTAATTTCCCGTCTTTGTCTTTGATATCTACATTCCAAAGATGAGTTCTCTTGCCATGATGAAGACAACTGGCTTCAGCAAAGACAAAAACGTCTTCACCTGTCTTAACCGATGAAATATGATTACCGGTGACAGAAGAACCCACCGGAATTTCATTTTCGCTGCAGAATAGGTAAGAGCCATAACCTGCAACAATTTCAGCAAATGCCAAAGAAGCTCCTCCGCACAATACTCCAAACGGTTGTGAAGTATGATCATTGACCGGCATTTTAGCTTTAACGAAATAATTTTCTGTTGAAATAACCTCTATACCAAGAAAGCCAATCATAGAGTGTTTTACTAATTCTGAATCGACGTATTTAGTCTGCATTTACTGCTCTTTAAACATAATGTTTTACCAGTTGATACTTTAACCGTTCATACCGGACAGATTCATTTTTTTTGACGAATTTGAGAAATACCGTAAGAAAAAACTAAATATTTCCAAGTGTAAAAAATAGTATTAACATACTTAGGAATAACCGTTAAGCGGTCGAAAATCTTACGGATTACGTATAAAAAATATCTTTATTGTTTGTTCTAACACCTTCAATAATTTAGATATTTATAAAACAATCAGATTGTTATACGAATTCGAACAAAGGAGAATTTAAATAATGAAAAATAATATTGACTTAAGTCGATATGGTATCAAAGATGTAAAAGAAATCATCTACAACCCTTCATTTGATACCTTACACAATGAAGAAACTGCACCGGAACTCGAAGGCTATGAAAAAGCTTTTGAGACGGAGTTAGGGGCTTTTAATGTAATGACAGGCGAATATACCGGACGTTCACCAAAAGACAAATACCTTGTCAGAGATGAAGTCACAGAAGATACTGTTTGGTGGAACAGTCCTGAATACAAAAACGATAACAAACCGATAACTCCTGCAACTTGGGAAGAACTCGAAAAATTAGCAGTCCAGGAACTGTCAGGTAAAAAATTATATGTGGTCGATGCATTTTGCGGTGCTAATGCACATACCCGTCTAAAAGTTCGCTTCATTATGGAAGTAGCATGGCAGGCCCATTTCGTTACCAACATGTTCATTCGTCCTACCAAGGAAGAACTCGAGATTTTTGGAGAACCTGATTTCGTTGTTTTGACTGCCAGCAAAGCCAAGGTTGAAAACTATAAAGAACTTGGACTTCACAGCGAAACAGCTATTGCCTTTAATTTGAAGAAAAAATTCCAGGTCATTCTCAATACCTGGTATGGCGGTGAAATGAAAAAAGGTATGTTCTCTGTGATGAACTACCTGAATCCGTTACGCGGAATTGCCTCCATGCATTGCTCTGCAAATGTTGATAAGGAACTAAAAGAAACTGCTATCTTCTTTGGTCTGTCCGGTACCGGTAAAACAACTTTATCCACCGATCCGAATCGTTTACTTATCGGTGATGATGAACACGGATGGGACGATGAAGGAGTCTTTAATTACGAAGGCGGTTGCTACGCCAAAGTGATTAATCTTGACAAAGAAAGCGAACCGGATATCTACAATGCCATTCGCCGTAACGCTTTGCTTGAAAATGTCATCGTTGAGAAAGACGGAAAGATCGATTTCTCAGACTCTACAGCCACTGAAAACACCCGGGTTTCTTACCCGATCTACCACATTGACAATATTGTTAAACCCATCTCAAAAGGGCCGCATGCCAAAGACATTATTTTCCTGGCTGCAGATGCCTACGGAGTACTGCCACCGGTCTCAATCTTAAATGATGAACAGGCAATGTATTACTTCCTTTCCGGTTATACCTCCAAGTTGGCGGGAACTGAACGAGGGATCACCGAGCCGAAACCCACCTTCTCCGCCTGTTTCGGTGCAGCTTTCCTGTCACTTCACCCATTTAAATATGCACAGGAACTCACGAAGAAAGCTGAAGCTGCAGGTGCTAAGTTCTATTTGGTTAACACTGGTTGGAACGGTACCGGTAAAAGAATTTCCATTAAAGAAACCCGGGCTATTATTGATTCAATCTTGAATCACTCAATTCTTAAATCTTCAACTCAGACGCTGCCTATTTTTAATCTGGAATATCCATTGGAAATTTGCGGAGTTAAACCCGAAGATTTAGATCCTAGAAGTTCCTATAAAGATCCGAACGTTTGGCAGGAAAAAGCCGAAATGTTGGCTCAACTTTTCATTGATAATTTCAAAAAGTTCTCTGCAACCAATGAGAAATGCAAAAAGCTTGAAAAGTTTGGCCCTCTAATCAAATAAACAAATCAAATAAATAACCTTTTGAGCCGGTGCTTCCCGGCTCTTTTGTTAATAAAGAACATTGAAAAGAAGTACATAAACCAATGTGCCCGAGAATATTGATAAGAGCGGATTCTTAACAAACCACTGCAAAATGAGTGTGGAAAGAACTGCAACAAATTCAGGTAAAGGCAATCCGCCATGGGCCAGAGTAGCGTTGGTTGAAGAATGGATAACCAATAAAAACATGATCGCCAAAGGGAGAAACCTTCCTAATTCAACGGCCCACTTTTGCTTTTGGAGCCATTGACTGCAGGAAAACGGTAAGGCTCTCTCACCGAAACTTATCAGCATCATGACAATAAACGTCGTCAATAAATAAACATTATCGTTCATGCCACTTCCTTTACAACACGTTTTCTTAAGGCAATGATAATGGCCCCGGCACTACAGAATGCAATTGCCAGAGCAAGACTATGATCACTGGAAATAAATCTTGCCACACAATATGAAATAAGAGCTATCCACACCGGCCACGAAGATGTTCTTTGTCTCCATTGTTCGCAGAGAAGCATAGCAAACAGACTTGTTAACACAAAGTCAAACCCGGCCAGTTCTATCTTTAAGCTCACTCCAATGAGAGCTCCAATCAGACTACCCAAAATCCACCAGCAGTAATTAAAAAATGCAAGGCAAAGCCGTTTAGTCATTGATGTATCTTTGGGTAGTGTTGTCAAAATAGAATATGTTTCATCTGTCAGGAGAAATGCCAGAATCCATTTAGAAAATCCTTTTTTTGGCACGACATCGATTAACGACAACCCATAAAACACATGACGGAGATTAACTACAAAAGTTGCGAAAGCTATCGCAGAAATCGGCATATTTTCTGCAAGCATGGGAATCATCATGTACTGTACGGCTCCGCCGTAAATCAGCAATGACGAAATAGGTGCCCAATACCAGGGACCGCCGGCCTGAACAAACAAGAATCCAAATACCACTCCTAACGGGATATAACCCATGAAAACGGGAATTGAAGTTGTTAGAGCCCAGCGGAAATCATTTGTCTTTATCTCTGTCATTTGTTTTAGTTTTTTTGGGATTGAATTGAAATAATAATCACATTGGCGAAGACAAACGCAATTCCAACTAATTCAAATGAACCGACAAGCTTCCCGTAAATAAAAATTGAGAGGACATAAGCAGTTACCGGCTCCATGCATCCGATAAGACTCACCAAAACCGGTGAAAGATATTTGACGCTGGAGAGGTAACTCCAAAAAGATAAAACCGTTCCAATCAAAACGATAAAAGCAAACAGCATTCCTGCTTTCCAAGACCAATCAACATCGATTGCCCACGGAGGATTAAAACAGCAAGCCATAATTCCACCGAAAATCATACCCCAGCCAACCACTGGACATACTCCAATCTTCTTAATAATGGAACGTGGTTGAATGGAATAAATAGCTGCCATGACTGCAGAGAGCAAACCCCATAGAAGTCCTTGTACTGAAAAGTTTAAGGAACTAATATCGCCGTTAGTTACAACCAGTCCCACTCCTGTCGAAGCCAATAAAAAACAAAAGACGACACTTAGCGACGGAAATTTTCTATCCACGAGGCAGAAATATAAAGCGCACATGACAGGAATTGTTGTCAATATGATGGTTGCAAGAGCTGCATCGCTTGCTTTGATAGAAAGCATAAAAGTCAGTTGGGAACCAAGAATTGCTAAACCAGAAATAAGAACTTGTGTGAGATTTTTTTTGTTATAAAAAGGCGAAAGAAGACCGGTGCCTCCTGATATTCTATAAACCAGCAATAAAATTGTTCCGGCCAAAACCAGCCTTAAGGAAACTAGATCAATTGCCTGAAAACGGCAATAATGAAGCAAATACTGGGCACATATTCCCATGCAGCCCCATGAAACCGCAGAAATCAAAGCTAAGATGATTCCTAACCCGACTTTGTTGGTCATACAATTCTTCTCTTCTTCTCGTCCTAATGGCTCGGAATTATAGTTTCTATCCTCCATTTTTTAATGGCGCCGAAGTTGCATGAAAACCCATCAACCCGAAAAAATCAGGTCGGAAGTCTGTTAACGAATTAGTCACTATTAAATTTTTTGAGTGAAAAGTTATTTTCTAATTCCTCAAGCCATACCTCCTCGACATAATCTATTGAGAAATCTAATGAAAATCAAAAAGTTGTTCACTCAACCTATAGTTATTTTCCCGAAAAGCTGAAAACCACAAGACTCCATTATTTTTTAGTAAAAAAGTCCTTTAAAAGTAAAGTGTTGTCGGCTTATTTTGGGTTTTTACCTTTCTTTCATAATGGTTAGTACGCTATATTTGTTACAAATGAATTTTTGTGAGGTTAACTATGGATTACAAAGTTTTGGATATTGAAGGCGTCGGTGAAGAGTATGCAAAAAAATTGAACGATGCCGGTATTTTTACCACGTCCGAATACCTGCAAAAAACAGGAACTCCGGCTCAGCGTAAACAACTAGCTGAAGCGACCGGTATTTCTCCAAAATTAATTCTTAAGTTTGCAAATCATGCTGACCTAATAAGAATCAAGGGTATCGGCCCCCAATTTGCTGAAATTCTTGAAAGAGCCGGCGTGGACACAGTCAAAGAATTGAAGACACGCGTTCCCGCAAATTTATATAAGAAATGTGTTGAAGTTAATGAAGAACGCAACTTAGCTCGGCGTTCTCCAACAATGGCTGAAGTAGAAAAATGGGTTGAAGAAGCAAAGGTCATCGAACCTGCTATTTCCTACTAATTTTGCTTTAGATCGCTTGTCTATAACAAGCGTTCAAAAATCCCGGTTATCCGGGATTTTTTAATGGCGAAAATGTAAGAACTATTTGATTATTTTGCGTTTACTCACAATTTAAGCAAGAAAGATAACAAAATGACTTTTCTTAGGATTATTTTTTCTGTAATTTTATTGGTTGTTTAGATCAGATAAAACAAAGGAAAACAATGAGAACCTCCTCAATTGCAAAATTAAGCGCAACCGTCGGTCTCGCTTTAGCAACTTCATTAGCTTCTGCTCAGTGGGTTCCCTCCGGAATGCCATGCAACCCGAATAGATTCGGTCCTCAACATCATCATTGGCAGTTTAACGGACAAGATTGCCCCAATGTTGCCTGTCCAAATGCTCGTGAGTTCAGAGGCAAACGTGGAGTTCCTCCCTGCGCATCTCAAAACTATCAAAGAGCTCCAAGATTGAACTTCGAAGAAAGAAAAGCTCTTCTTCTTGGCTCTTTGGATTTAAATGACTCACAAAAATCCGCTTGGAAGAATTACTCTAATGCCGTAGATCAGATGCATGACAAAAAGCGTCCGAACTATAAAGATGGAATGAGCCGCCAGGAACTCCTGCAGGAACGTGCCAACGTACTGAAAGCTCGTTTACAAAACGTTGAAAATTTGATTAAAGCCAGAGCTGAACTTTTAAAAGTCTTAACTCCTGAACAGGTTTCAATCTTCGAAAAACTTGAAACCCGTGGACACAGAGGCTTTGCAAAAAACAGAGCACCTCAGGCAATGCCTTCTTCAAAAGAAGCTCCTAAGGCTGAAAGCAAACTTTAATTTTGCTTCCGATCATCTAACTTCCTAAAAAAATTCCTACTTTCACCTTGAAAAGTAGGAATTTTTTTGTTGAACTGTTGCGAAGCTCGGCCATATCTTTTAAGTATTCCATCCCGGCTTCAAAGAGCGCCTCCAAACAAAAAGACCCTTCTCCACTCCATTTGGAGCGGATCCGGACCCTCTTCTTTTAACCTGCTAGAACGCTCTTATATTAAAAGCCGAATACCAGGATTGCTAATAATGTGCCGGGCCATAATAAAGCTCCGATCACAACATACATGATATTAAAGGCGAAATCTAATAAACTTGTCCACAACTCTGAAATAACCGGAACCTTAGACCAAAGGTAAACCAGCATGCCGATAGCACATAAAAAATAGAAAATTGAAAACAGATTTACAAAACGCTGTGATGTTCTTAAAGGTATCGCATTTGTGGTCATTGTTCGTTCCTCACTTTGGACATAATATGTCCCTCTTTCAGGTTATTATTTCAAGCCTTTATCGGTCTTGAAGTTATTTCGACCTATTATAGGCATTCAAAATATCAGCATTGTTGTTTTATTATTACCTGAACAAAAATTGCAATGGAGTTGTTGAAATGTCCATCAATTTAGAAGAAAAAACTTTAAGCACTAGTGAAGTCTATACAGGAAAGCTCCTAAAAGTTTTCAAAGATAAGGTCGAGCTCCCGGATGGCCGCATCTCAGAAAGGGAATTCTTAAAACATCCCGGTGCCTCAACGATCATTCCGTTACTTAACAATGGAAATGTCCTCGTAGAACGTCAATGGAGATATCCTTTACATAAGAGTTTTATAGAATTACCAGCCGGTAAACTCGATGCGGGAGAAGATCCTCTAACTTGTGCAAAACGTGAATTAAAAGAAGAAACCGGATACTTTGCCAAAGAATGGTTCTTCCTAAACAAAATCAATAATGCTATTGGTTATTCCAACGAATCCATATACATTTTTTTAGCCAGAGATTTAATCAAAGATAAACAGCAACTTGACCCCGGTGAATTTGTTGAACTTATTGAAATTTCTGTTGAAGACTTGATATCGAAATGTTGCAATGGTGAAATTACGGATGTGAAAACAATTATTGGTGCTCTTTGGCTGGAGAAATTTATGGCGAATTCTTTTCCGGCTACAAAAGAAAAATAGAAGAAAGAGAACAAAACAATTTTTATTTTCAGATGATTTAATGTAAAATTCGAAATCTTCCTACGCGAGTGTGGCGAAATTGGTAGACGCGCTAGATTTAGGTTCTAGTGTCTTTGACGTGTCGGTTCGAGTCCGACCTCTCGCACCATACCCTTGTGACATACACTGACATGGACTGACAATTCCCTGTTTTCTCGTATTTCTCTTTGACATGGACTGTCATAGAATGACAAATAAAATAAAAAAACGCAGATTTTTTGCAGATGTGAATGCAGAAGTTGAGTCAAAAAAGGGGGAAAAATGGCTTCAATTACAAAAAAACCGTACGGAACTTTTGAGGTTCAGTGGACCGAAAACAAAAAAAGGCGTTCTAAATCATTCAGGACAAAGAGAGAGGCTCGAGAATTCGCCGTGTTCGTTGAGTCGTCTGCAACTGAAAAGAAACAATTAATTAAATTTGGAGACCTTCTGAAGCTGTACCGGGACTCTGAAACAATCAAAAAACGAGGGGCTCGTTCGGAAACAATCCGAATAAACAAATTTTTGACGTGGTCCATCTCTGATAAATTTATTGGAGATTTAACCAAAAAGGATTTTCAGGCGTTGATTGATTCTAGGCTTGAGACACCAGCTCCAACTGGAGGGACTCTGTCACCTGCAACAGTCAAACGAGAGTTCACCACAATAAATACGGTTTTGAATTTTGCCATAAGGCTAGGATATCTTGAATCAAACCCGGCAACAGGCGTTCAATTCCCCAAAATGCCTGAACACCGTGAGCGGGTTGCAAGCGAAGAAGAACAAGAAAGAATTATAGTTGCTAGCGGATGGGATGGACAGAGTCCTCCTGAAAACAAAATTCAGCTTGTTGCGCTTGCATTCATTTTCAGTTGTCGCACGGGAATGCGTTCGGGAGAAATTTTGCAGATTGTGCCCTCTTGGATTGATGGCGATGTCATCCATCTTCCGAAGGAGGCGACAAAAACAGCAACAAAAAGAGATGTTGCATTGAGTTCAGACGCACAACGTCTTTTGAATTTGGTCAAAGAAATGAAGGGGATTAAAAAAGATTGTGCGCCCCGTTTATTTTCGGACTTGACCGATCATAACAGGGACGCACTTTGGAGAAAAATTAGAAATAGAGCGGACTTAGGACCCGTCTACGATGAAGAAGGAAATCTTTTGGAGGAAGGATTAAATTTCCACGATGGAAGAGCAACGTTTGCGACTTGGGCAGCCTCGCCCGATCCTAAAACTGGAGCTCCACGCCTTGATGTTTTAGCACTTGCACGTCAAACAGGCCACCGTGACTTGAAAATGCTACAGCGATATTACAGAGAATCAGCGCATGAAATTGCTAAACGCCTTGGTTGAGGATTGATGAATTGGATGAATTGGATGAACTTGATAATCTTTTAGCTTTAACAGCAATCCAATTTGAAACATCCTGCCGCCTCCACCGATTCCCGCTACCTTCGGCAAACTTAATAGGTTTTGGAAAGTCGGGAAGTGTAACTATTTTTCTCACAGCTACCGCTCCTTTGGAATATCGAAACATTGCGCACACATCCTCAAAATTCACCAGTTCCCGAGTTGTTTCCTCCGCAATCAATTTGGCTAAAGTTTTTAATTCTGTTTCGTTCATGAATTTCATCCTCTACAAAAAACTATCCCTTTTGCTGGGTCAAGAATTGCCTTGATTTTTTCGCTATTGATCTCCACTGCTCCCTGATTCTTGACGGTGTCAACCTCACCAGTAATGGCTGTTGCAACCATTACTTCGTTGTATGTTTGTTGTGGAGTATTTAAAACACATTCACGGAAAAACGGGATCATAGAATCTGCGTATTCTCGAATCGCCTTGAGTTCATCGCCTGTTGCGACCAACTTTTCAGTTTTTCCTGAAAGAACACGTTTTTTGATTCCCTCAAGTGCAAACACGGCGGAAGTTTGAAGTTCGCAAATAGCCTGAGAAATTTCAGGCGGAATTTTTCGGTTCGGATTGTTTCGAATCACGCACCCCCAATTCACGAAAGAGGCCAATGTGTCGAAACCATCATCATCCAAAAATCCAAGAGGCAGTGACAACTGAATTTGCAGTTCCAGCTTGCCCAAAAAATCAAAAATTGCCTTGATTTCTGACTGAGTGAAATAATTTCTTTTTGGATCTGAGATAAACCGTTGCCGGTATTTTTTCCTTGGTTTTTTGTTTTTAGCCATTTCGCCCCCACTTCAAATATTTTCGGAACTCACTCATTTTTGAGTCCAAAAACTCAACCTCCAACAACTCATGAGGCCGTTCAAATTTGACTGAAATTGCTGGCGCAAAATTCATCCGCAAATTGTCATTATCACCGAACAGAACGTACATCATTTTTACGTAATGATGGAACAATTTTTGGGAATACTTATTCGGAGTTTCTACATAAAATTTTACCGCCCGTGTTTGGGGCGGTATTTTCATTGTTTCAAGCTGGTTAATCGGTATTCTCATTTTTTTTCTTCCTCAATATGTTGCGTGATTATTTTCTTTCCGATTACTGTATCAATTAGATCCCTGATTTCGATTAGGGATTCGTAATCAAGATATCATTTCTGCAATTTTTTTAAGCTTTTCGTCTTGAGTCAGGGTCTTCTCCTTGGTTTTAGCAGACAGCTACAGGGCACACTAAACGATCATACGCAGATTGAATTTTCGATAATGCAATTTCTCGAAAATTATTTGGGAGGTTTGATGTTGTAAGCGGTATCACAGATTCTTCTATGACCTCCCATGGAGACTCATTCTCAGAAATCTTCTTGAGTTCAGATTTTCGACAAACCATAATCACTACATTCATGTTCCAAATATCTGCCGGTGCCGTCAAATCCAAATTCAGATGTACATTAAAAATAAAATCCTCGATTTCTTCGAGGAATTCCGCACTCACAAAACTGAATTTCTTCCAATGCTCTTCTTTATTCATCGTTGTTTCCTTGTTTATTTGTGATTGTTATTTTCATTTTCTCTATGCCTAGACTAGCCATGAAATCTGTGGGATATAAGAAGTTTCCGTTCCGTCTCGTAGGCCCAATAATATTCGGCAGGCCCAGGGCAGGCCCTGACTCTTCCCTGCAAATGCAGTCATAAAATAAAACGCATCTCCGACAATGAATCTTTTTTGATTTCATTTTCCTCCAGTCATTCATCATAGCCTCGGACTGCGATTCTTCGAGTTCTATCACATTGTGTTCCTTTCACACATCGCAACCGAAATACAGTTCATTGTCAAAAATCCTTCGTACTTTTCTTCCAGACAATTCTCTAAATAATCGTGCAGTTTCAATTCACTGATTATGGTTCTTTTGCACTCATTCAGAGAGTCAAATTCTCTCAGGTATTCTTCGTAATCACCGTTTGTCGGTTTTATCTCAACGAAGAGTTCTTCAGTCCAAGGAACCGCTGGGTTAGTAACGGGCTGAATCGAATAAGAAAATCCTGTCTTGCTTTTATAGTTAGGACGACAGTAAATAATTGCTATTCGTTTGCCGTCATAAAAGACGTTTTTTTCTTTTTGCAGGTGTTCTGGGAGCAACTGACTATTTTTGTTCCTGTTCCTAAATCGTAATAATCTTGTATCGAAAGTCATTCTTTTCTCGAAAAAAAGCCAGCACGTTTTTTATGCTGGCGGTTAAATGTGAGAGGCTCGAAAAATCGGCTGTAGCGGATTCTAAGACCTCTGACGATAGGTAGAAAGCACTGAAGAAATCAGGGAATCCTCACCTTTTTATTTAAGTTCAAAATTGTTTAATTCTTCCTCTTGTTTTTTTTTCTCTTGCTCTTCTTTGATTTTTTTTAGTTTTTCTTCTTCTTTTTTTCTGGCTTCCACTCTTTCTCTAAATTCCTTCATTCTCCTTTGAAAAATCTCCCTCTCTCTATTCATTTTTTCAATAATTTGCAATTGATTGGGGTCTGGTTCAGGTATGCCTTTCTGGAGCAACCATTTGATGGCATTCGAAGCCGACATGGGCTCCGTCTCGTTTACAACTTCTTCAGGAAGATCACGAACCCCATCGTAAAAATCTTTTTTCGATTGAAGTTCTTGTTGTTCTATTTCATTTGCAAATAACGGAACATCTTTTTCAAGTTTAGATTTGAGCCTTTTTTTTCTAATGGATGATAATTGTTCCTTGGTCTTAAATTTCCTTGGCTTGTCGTCTTTCAACCAGATGCACTTACTGAAACTTGGGTAGCTTGAAAAATTAAACAAAATGCTTTCTAAAATTTGCTGTTCGTATGGGTCTGAAGTCAAGCCAAAAAACCGTGGCAAATCGTACGGGACTTTTTTGTATGGATTCAACCAATGGAAACATTCAGGAGGATTCAAAATATCTCTCATTTTTCTTTTCATCCATATGTCACCTAAACTTTTTTCCAGTTCAACATCTCGTTTTTGCTATGATTTCCCATCACAACGGCTATAACATTGCCGTCATGCGCTGGAGCAAAAAGATTGAATTTCACTAAACCGTGTAAATTTTCAGGAAGAAAAATCTCATAACCAACATTCAGAGACTGAGACAATTTCTCAACCTTCATCAGATTCTCAGGGTCGCACCATGGAAGGATTCCTAGTTTGTTGTTCGGCGGAATTAAGTTTTCATACCGTTGCGCCAATTCGATGGCTTCTTTTTTTTCTTCATACACAATGTACCTAGGTGAAATTTCGATATCGTCCGTGCCATGCTTGATTTTGTCTAACACCTCATTGATTGACCAAAACACGATAGGGCCGTCCTGCCTCAATTCAGTAAAATCGGCTTTGACCATTGCTATCCCGTTGCCGGCATAGATTGATCCATTCAAAAAATCAACAATCAAGCCATTCAAAAACCATCTCTTATTTTTCTTTTCTGCAAAATCCGCAATTGCTTTTAAAATTTTCCTTTTCATTTTTCCCTCTTATTCATCTTGTAAAGAAACTATGGCTCCGTTGTCGTCTCCAAAAAGTTTGGCAAGTTTCACTCTCAAAATTTCCTCCATACGTTCGATGACCATTTTTGATGTGTGTTTTTTTCCATCAAATTCCGTAAAGATTTGACGTTCCTTTTGGAATTTTGGAAAAATTTGGAATGTGAAATCTTCTTGATTAACCGTCACAACTTTCATCTTGACGAACCATTTCTCAGAATTTCTATCTATAAGTGGAGCAGAAAAACCGATACTCAAAATTTTCGATGCCGGGATGAACCAGCTAGAATTTTTGTCTAAATCATCTTTCACCGAAATGCACAATAAATTTTCTTTCATGTTTAAATCCGAAAAAAAGGCCACCACGCATTTTTTTATGCGTGATGGCTAGGTTATGTTTGGTAGGAAGCACTGAATGGAATGAATCAAAGAATTCTTACCTCGTTTTTTTCTTTTTTCCTTCTTGATTCAACGTTTTCATCAACATGTTCAAGGCCACGTCAAATTCTTTGTCAATGTTTGAAGTATCGATTGAAGGACTATCCTGTTGTCCAGTGAAATGACAAAGAAACGTGTGGGGGTAATAGTATGAACCTTCTTGATACGGCTCCATTTCATGACAGTAATAGTAATACGTACTTACTCCATAACACCCTAAATAATCGTTCCAATACAAGTTCTTCCGTACCAAAAAACGAAAACCTGCGATGATTTTTTCAAAATCGCATGCCGTCAAATTAGCTTTATTTTCCTTATTTTCTCTCATTTTCTTCTTCCCTGAACACAAGTATTCACTCTTACAAATCCAATATAAAGCCCAGAATCCAAATGCAAATCCAACAACGGTAAAAAACACGCCAAGAACTAAATCTAATTTCATCATTGCTGCACCAATAAAAAAACTACTTAAGAGGCTTGTTTATTTCTTTTTTAATTCTTTCTCCGATCCATCGAACAACAGGAACAGCCCACGAATTCCCAATGGCTTTATATCGGGGCGCGTCTGGACAATCTTCCTGAGATTTTCCTCTATAATTAATTCTTGTCCAGTTGTCAGGGAAGCCCTGAAGCCGTTCACATTCAATTGGAGTCAATTTTCGAATTCGGGTGTTTTCATTCAAACACGGAATATTGTTTCCTCCGGTTCCCATTCTGGCGGTGAGAGTCGGAACAAAACCATGACTTACTCTGACTACGTCGCATGGATGACAAAAATCGAGAATCAATGTTTCGGAACCTCCGCCAACATACCCTCCTGACGCTCTCACTGTAGCTGCCTGTTCTGATTGACGATATGTTCCAAAGCTTCCCTCAGCGAATGCGGTAAAACCTTCGCTCGTTTCCTCGCTCTCTCCAGAATCCCCGCACAGGCTCGAGCGCTCAAAAAGTATTTTTGTGGGATCGCAGTCTGTTCTAGCAGTTGCGACAACGAACACCCTTTTTCGTTGTTGGGGCACTCCGAAATGTTTAGCATTGAGCACCCGCCACGCAATTTTTCTTTGAGGTCCGGCAACAACACCAGAGCTTGGCCATCTGCCGTTTTGAACTGAAATCGGAACGTCCAATCCACCAAGGCCTCCCAAGAAACATCCAAATGCGTTGTCTTTGGTGTTGAGCACTCCGGGCACGTTTTCCCAGAGAATGATTGGGGGGGGGTTGTCCAAGAAAAGATCTAATTGTTTGTATTTCATGTGCTATCTCACAAAAAATCAGGGACAAATTCCCTCGTTCATCGGCCAGAGATTTTCTCAATCCAGCAACAGAAAACGCCTGACATGGAGTGCCACCACAAAAAAAACCAGGCGCTTCAATTGCGCCCTCTCTGATCAATTTTGGTATCTGCCTCATGTCACCGACATTTGGAATTGCAGGGAATCTCTGTTTCAGCAACTCACACGGGAACGGTTCAATTTCAGAAAACCAAACTGCATTCCATCCCAGTGGATTGAACGCCACAGAGGCAGCCTCAATTCCGCTACACACACTACCAAATTTCATCGATTTTGTTGTCCATAAAAAAGCCCCGAAGAGGGGCGTTCATTGTCTTTTTAATTTGTTTATTTTTTGTTGCAACAGAATTTGCGCTCGTTCAATATTGAGTAGCTTCATCTGAATTTCCAGATCCTCTATCTCCTCCAAGACTGAGCCTCCCTTTTTCTCTTTTTCTTGAGCTTTTTCCTGTTTCTGTTTTTCTCGAGTTGTATTTAAACTTCTTCTTTTGACTGGTTCAGGAATATTGGTGGTTGTTTCGGTAAATGCGGTTTTAATTTCGCTCATCGAGTAATTTGGAACTTTCGAACAATATTTATAGATTTTTTGCAGATCCTGTTTGTTGAAGATTGTTCCTCTGGGCGATAATGAACGTACGAATCTAACTTTTTCGTTATCCAGTTTTCCCCATCTTTTTTCATTGAGCTGCAGTTCCCGAATTTCAAGAAGATCTGAATATTTCAAAACCACTTTATCTGAGGGCAATGTAAAATCGATATCCGGATTTGTTTCTAGCTCTTCGGAACTGTAGGTTCCTAACAAAAATCTTGTCCGGCTCATGTGGATACTCACTGCAATGGAATTACGTTCCCCCCAAACTACGATATTAATCCCTGTGTCCCCACCAAACGCTATCTCGGTAATTTGCTTTTTTTGTTCCGCAGGCAACATCAACAAGTTTTTGATTCTCGTATCAAGCTCCCGTTGGCTCAACACTAATTTCATGTTTTCTCCTAAATAAAAAGGTTCCTACGATGAGGAGCTTTTTTTATTAAAATTTGAACCTCAATGGAAGCCACCTGATGATGGAGTCAGGCTCATCTTCCAAAATTTCCAAAAGTTATTCAAATTCCATTTTCGTATCCACTATTTTTCCCCTAACCCAAAAAGGGGCCCCAAGCCCCTTTGTTGCTTGTTTTTTAGAGAGCCGGCAGAGCCCCTAAATAAATTGGAATCTCAGTACCCTCAAGATTTTTCTTGATTCGCTCGCTTAATCCGTTGGCGGCAACCTCAAAAACTCTGTTGAGCTGCTGGAGCTCATACCACAGCGCCAATTCACCACTGTTGCGATTTACCCTGTAACGCAACTTGACTCTGATTGTGTATTTTGGCCCGTACTCAAATACCGGAATTGCGATCAGAAACTCTGTTGGTACAGCTACTTTTTTCTCGCCACCGTCTTTTTCCGTATAAGCGAACGATGCCATCCCATTAGAAACGTTTACTCTAGAACTAAATGTTACGTTTCGGCAGTCAAACAAATTAGTAACAGCCTCATAAACCTCGGCAGCCGTGGGAGTACCGAGTTTCTCATCGCAATAAATATCAGCGATGTTGTCCTCAATGAAAACAGCAAATGAAGTCTGTGACATGGTGGCACCATTGGAGCCCGTCCAGCGGGTCCACTCTGGAGACAAAACAGGTTCAAACCGTGCGAGATGGTCTCTCCAATTTGGACTATCAGGTTTGTTGTCATTGAATACAGCAAGCGCCCGGAACAACAAATCTGACAAATCACTCTTCAAATATAAATTTGTGAATTCATTTTTGTAATCTCTGACGAACTGGCAGAACGAATCGGCATCAATGAATGTAATGTCTCCCTTGAGTCGGGCTGGCTTTTCTAACAGGTTTTCTTGAGCGATTACATCCCACTTGTTATCCTCATTTTGTGGCACCGCAATATGAGGCACTCCCTCCAAAAAAAACGCAAACGGCGCTTTGGCCTTGGAGATATATTTCAAATCCGTATCACTACAATTTTCCCCTTCCTCTAAATATTCCTCGATGCAATCGAGCAACCGTTCTTGAACTTCGTTTTTATCAATGTCTTTTTTGACCTCTTCACTCATTTCCAGTCTCCTCAAAAAGTTTATTTCTCAGAATGAATTACTTCCCCGTCCTCGGAAACCACTGCCACAACTCTGCGTGTTTCGATTTCTGGGAAGAGCTCCCCTTGATTGAAATTGTTCGCGACCAATTCACACTGCGATGTCACGAACAGCACCGATTCACCTGCCGTCATTGGCGGTTTCGCAGTGATCTTGTCCATCAATTTGACGGCTTCTACTTCGCCGTTGTTGATTGCATTGGGTTTGATCGTCAGTTCAATGACTAACTTCCCAGCTTTTCCTGTATCTCGTACGGCTTTTACCACGTCTCGGAGTTTTTCTGTGGCCTCTATAGATGCAGCGCCTCTCCGAAGGCTGCTGAACGTGACCTCAAAACTGTTATTTTTCTCATTCATTTTTTGCGTCCATTAAAAAAGCCCCTGTAAATAGGGGCTGGTCTTGGTATCTTAATTTTTGAGGATACCATTGCTTTAGAAGTTGAACCTCATGGGGATCCATCGTACGATTGACAGTGGATCATTTCTCAAAATTTCAAACAGAGATTCATTTTTTACATTGAAAAACTCAAGAGTTTCTGTATCCGTATGACGCCAGTCAAAACATTCGAACAAATCCCAGTACCGCTCACCACAGTCATCCTCACGTAGGACGAGGCAACAATCCCCGTCTTCCCAGTCGAAATCTTGGATAAGTTTTTCATCGTTTGGCTGCTTGGATACATCTATTATCAAAGGCAACACGCTTAACTGAAGGGACATTGTTCTTCCTCCGGTTCGTATGGTTCTGGCAACTCTCTAAACGCAATGACGTGTTCGTCTTTCCAACCTATCAAATCAACCCAATACAGAATATTCATGCGGTGTGGTCCTTCGTACTCCGTAAAGACTAGGTAGCGTTTTTGTTCCGGAGGAGTTATCTCCGGATAAGGGTTCCAGCCGTTCGGATCGAATTCTCGTATTTTTTCAATCTCATCTACATTAATAAAAATTGAGACTTCGCAACGCTTGTTTTCTAGATCTTCATATTCAGATTTCACTTTTGTTGCTAAATCATCAGGTTCATTAAAGTCAGTAGAAGAGCAGATAATAATCGGATCAAAATCCTCTTCATCAATCTGTTTTGCAATCTGCCTTTGCACGTCTTCTTCATCAAAAATCGAATAAACTAATTTTTCCAGTTGCTCATCCTTTATTCTGAATTTCATTTTGTTCTCTCTCCAGTTGTACGATCCGATGGCGAACATTGTCTTTGAGATAACCCCAAAACGTGAAGTAATCGCTTGAGAATTGATAAGAAATACGAAGTATCTCAGACTTAGAAAACTGAAGACAAGAAGCTAGTTTATAAAAATCGTCCTCATTATCTTCTTCAATGCGTACCGCTCCAGGGCTTCTTTGATTTCTTTCGAGATACCAATAGGCTTTCTTTAAATCCTGCAACTCACTGGCACCTTGTTTGTGTCCGGCCCTGAAACAATACTTAAGGGCGTTACCTTCGCAGAAAGGAAGACGTTCGCAGAAATCAATCGGTTCAAGCGAGATCGATTGACTCTCGTAGTGGCGTGGATGATTAACGTTATCATTCATTTTTTTCCGTCCATTAAAAAAGCCCCTGCGATGAGGAGCTGAGGTTTTTGGTTAACTGCTTCATGTAATAGTCTCCAGTTGTTTTTTCTTCCAGTTCCAAAATTCGTTCCAATTCTCACAGTTATCTATGCAAACCGAAAAAGGAAGAAATTGCTTATGGCAATCCTCTGAAGCTTTGTAAACTAATTTGAAATAAAAAACTTTCTCAGAAAGAGCTTTTTCAACATCGTTCTGATTGACATTCTCCAGAGCCGTTTCTATCTGATCTAGTGCATCTTCAGCAGTCAGTGAAAAAATTGTTAAGTATTTGAGGCGAAATTTAAAATCGGACGTATATTCAAGTTTTCTATCTAGAAAAACTTCTTTTTCCAACATTTTGGGAAACTCACGAAATGCCAACGTGTTAAAAATTTCCCATGATTTTATAAGAGCTTCTATCGGTAAATAGTTGTCCGTCCGGTCCCAGTGATCAACAGTTATGTAGTAACTCTCCTCTATGTGACGTGAACCCCGTTGAACAATGTATTTGCCTTCTTTCGGCGGTATCACTTCAGGAAAAAGATTCCAACCATCAGGGTCGTAGACTGGAAACTTTTTAACAATTGATTTAGGGAAAGAAACATAGATGCCTGGACTTATATTCAACGCTATACAGTCGGCATCATCTTTCATATGTTCACGAATTTCTTCTTGAATTTTTTCTTCCTCAAGAACTGACAGATTCGCCTTTACTCCCTCATCGATTATTTCGTATCTGTATTTCATTCTTACAGCTCCTTTGGGTCGCACGGTGGAGGTAGCTCACGGAATGCGACAACGTTGAGAGCTTCCCAACGAACACGATTTTCTTCTTCAGAATTGCCTTTGCTCCAGCCATAAATTGCGAACTCATTGTTCCCGCTTTGGGTCAAATAGCTTTTATGTTCCGCTGGCAACAATTGCGGGAATGGGTTCCATCCATCGCTGTCAAAAAGAATTTCTTTTTTTACAAAGCTTCTCGGAAAGAAAAAATGTTTTTCATACTTGTAGTCGTAATCACAGATCTCAAAATATAGATAAATAGTTGAGTTACCTGCTTCGTATTCTTCCTTTAATTGTGAAGAAAGATCATAGTTGTAAATGTTTTCATCAGCTAATACAGAAAGAATTCTGTTATCTGTTATCTCATACTCATATTTCATTCACTCACTCCACAATTCTGAAACAACGAAACAATCTATTCCGTGCAAAAAATCCTCTCCTTTCCTAATCCAGTTGTGACCTTCATCACGAAAAAGATTTCGTGCTTTTTGTTTGTCTTCTGTATTCGTAATCACTGCGCACCATTCAACGCCTGATTCAAAATGAACTAGATCGGAATACCCACTTGCGTCTTCCTCAAAACATGGATGAATTTTTATGAATCTTGCACCCTTGAAAACAGGCTTGAATTTCCAAAGTCCGTCATAGATGAATTCAAGAACGGTGCCATCAGAACAAAGAATTAAATCTGGATAATCATTTTCATCCGATTTCCAACAACCGACTTCATCGTAAATGTCGCCATCGAATTCAAGAAGATCATCGGAACGTCCCCAAATCGTTAACATGTTCCTACATCTCCCAATATGAATCCAACGTGCTTAAATAATGAGGTTTTACGAACCGTTCCGTCCGGTTGATTTTCTTCAACGCTGTCACGTTTTGAAAATGAATAGAGTGGTGTAATCTTGATCCTGTCAAGTGCCCTTTCCAATTGCCCCATGAGGAAAGGAGCTCCCCCAATCATTGCGTATTCAATATCCGTTTTGCCGGCAATCTCTGCGATTTTTTTTGCCCTTGACACGATAATTTCTATGTCAGGTAATTCATCAAAAGTTAATAATTTCTTCAATCGCTGAAGATCATCCCCTTCCAAATCAAAAACGCCTGCTTCTTTTTGCTCGGGCGTTGCCGGATGCATAGTCAAATTTAAAATTTTCATTCTTCACTCCAAAAAATTAAGCCCCGCACGGGGGCTTGTTCCATTCTCAAATGTACCTTCTTGTTGCACGAACAGTAGCTACCGTTTCGACTGAAACGCCTGGAATCTTAATTTGTCCGTTTGTTGCCTTAACGTAAGCATTCAACTTAGATTCATTGATTTTTATCCATTCGTTAAATTCCGGATGTTCTGCAAGAAAATTCAGGAACAACTTCATGTTCACAATTTTTCCTTGGAGTTTCGTTGAGACACTGGCGCCCTTTGTTTTCTTTGTTTCTGCAACTACAACCGGAGCCACGGATTCAGAAACCTTCAATTGTGCGGTTTCAACTTTTTCAACCGCTTTATTCATTTCTTCATCAGTAACATTGGCCTTACTTTCTTGAAGTGCTTGCACTTCCAAGGCGGCTTTTCTGGCCTCTTCTTCCGCCTGTTCTCGTGCTTTTCTGGCCTCTTCTTCCAGTCTCCTCTGTTCCAATTGAGCCTTTCGCTCCTGTTCCTGATGATAGGCAGCAATTTTTTCTTTTAGCCCGTGAACCGCTTCATCAATTTTCTCTTTGATGGGATTAAATGCTGATTGAATGCTGGCTCGTACCTCATTGAGTGGAGCAACTGCTTCTGCGCGCAGCCTTTCGCATCTCGATCCAAAACCGCTAAATTTGTTCAGAATTTCGACCGCTTTTTCATAATCCTGCTGATTGTGAATTTGAATGACTGAAGCGTCCATCACCTCAATTTCGAGGTCGTCCATGATTGATGACGGGTCGAATACGGGGTAAGAAACAACAGCTATTTGTTTTTGATTGTTAGTTGAAATAGTTGATTCCATGATTTTTAGTCCAATTGAAAAGATTTAAACAGCTCTCGAACGCAGAAAAATCATCTTTTGATTTGCATTCGTGAAAAACATAGGATGCGTCATGCTTGAGCTGAACAGCCGCTCTCTTGAAAACAATCCTTGAGGGATTTTCAATGTTTGCTTTGAGTAATTGTTCGTAGGCGGCTAACTGGATACCTACCTCCTCAAACAGATCCGCCGTTGTTTTCAGATCAACAATCCAAAATTCATTGTTGATTTTCAAAACACGGTCAACGGCTCCCGCGTATTTCCGAACAGGATGAATCAACCGGAGTTCGTTGAAAATGACCTCTGGTTGAAAGTCCTGTTTGAATGATCTCCACGCCTGGAGATACGGCCACCATTCGCTGTCCACTGATGATTCGTCTAAATCTCCGAAATCATCATATTCAGCGCAGGCATGAACGGCGGTCCCTCGTTGAGCCGCATAGTCAAGAGTTTTCCGAGGGACAAAACGGTAACGCTTTTCCATCAGCAAGCTCATTGCCTGAGTGACAGAAACATAATGGTTACCGTTTTGATCCTCATAGCGATGTCCGTTCTCTGTGAAATTTGCCTGTATCCTATCGGGTTTGAGTTTCAATTTCATTTTTAGAAGGGAGCTCCTGTAGTTGGTTCTGGTGAAGACGCTCTTTGAGGCATTGGAGACTGAACCTGATGTACATCTGCGACAGAAGCCGCCAGACTATCCTCTTCCATAATTTCCTGAGTTCTGTTCTTGAAGGCCTCCGTCAGATAATTTCTAAGCTCTTTTGGAGAAGCACGCCACAAAGAATTGAGTTCTTTTTTATCTTTTGCCGCATAGAACTTTTCTGTCCACAGTGCTATCTGGTCCTCTCCAAAGAGATTTTCTGATGTATGGTTTTCAACAGGTGCTTGACTTGCGACAGGCTGAACTTCCACAACCTCTTTTTCCTGCACAGGTTCAAGTGTTGGTTGTGGTCTTGCATCCAGTTGTGGAGCCTCTCTGCGTTTTGGCATTTGAAAGTTTCTCTGCTGTTCTACAACCGGCTGAGCCTTAACTTCGAATTCAACATCCATCTGATCTTCTACACCGATGCCGTTAAGAACATCAGCGAAACCGTCACGGATGGCATAGCTACGAGCTCTCATCTGAAGCATTCGATGTGTATATTTTGCCCATGGGTCTCTGCTCATCAATCCTGCATTCTTAGCCTGGATCAGAGAGAAGGTTCGAACTATTGCTGAAGCTTGACCCTTTCGTTTGATTGAGCATTTTGCAATCAATCCTGCTCTCTCATCAACAATAACTTCCTCCTTGATATCCTCAAGCAGCCCAGAGCCTCGGACAACTGCCAAAGCAGTATCGCCCCAAAGGATCGGCCTGCCATTTATTACCGCCAAACCTTGAAGAATTTGAAGGAAGGGCATTTTGAGATTGTTTGCCCACATCATCGCAATGATGATGTCCTCAGGTTTGTTTTGGAAACTCTTGGGGATTAACTGAGACTTGCTGATTTTGCTGGCAAAAGAAAATGCCTGATCTAAATCGCTAGGAAAGCCCGCCATCAAAGAATACGTGTTGCTCATTTGTTTTCCTCTAGAATGAATAAGAAAAAGTTGATCAGAGGCCGTAATAATTACGACCGATAAAAAAAATAAGTTCGCGCGTCAATACAAGAATTCCAACAAGGAACAGTGCTCCAAAAAAGAAAGCGATCATGTCTCGTCTTTCCTCTCTGTCAGTGACGAATGTTCTGTAAATTTCGATTATTTCTAAATGCAGTCCACAGGCGATAGCAACCGGAACCGTGACCAATGCGATGCACAGGATGAGTGTAAGTCCGTCAAACATTTGGGACTCCTTGAAAATCAAAAGGTAAAAGAGCCCTCCGCCCCACCTTAGTGAGGTGCCACGTTCAGACCAAAGTGGGTTTAATGGCGGAGGTTTTGGAGAAAAACTGTTAGGAGTTACGCTCTATCAGCCGCTTCATGCGGCCGAGGAACCATAACGGCTCATGCCAGACATCGTAGAACCGTGAAGCCTGAGGGTGGTTCTGTTTAAGGGCCTCAACGGCAGCCCACTGAATCAAAGGTTTGAAAAGTTCACCATAACAGTAAACCAGCGATTTGATAGCCTGAAATTCGTCCGGCATGATAGTTAATTTGTTTGCCTGTTGTTGCGTAGCAGGGAACAAATTGAATGTGAACTCGTCTGACTGGCTGACATAAATTGACGGCATTTCAACTGGAGAGGCCTTTTCTTGCACATCCGGCAGATTAAAGTCAGCGATTATCAGGCCATCGATGAACTTCAAAGCTGTTTCGTAATCACGCTGAAGCAAGCAAGTGTAACGAGGAATTCTGAATCGTCTTTTCAGAATCTGGTAAACAGCACTGTAATTTCTCCGTCCAAACAAGGCATGAGTTTTACGCATTACGTGGCTGGAAATTTCGTACTGCTGTTCAGGTGTGATTAAAGAGGTGTCTTGTTCGTTCTGATTAAGACGTTCTTTTAATTCATAGAAGGTTTGTACCAGAGCTAGCTTGAAATTTACAACAATCTCAGTATTTTTGAAGAATGTTAGGAGAAGTGTTGTTTGTGGTTCATTCAAAACTGCTATCTCTCGTTTTTGGTTGCCACCTGCTGTTTTTAATGATTCTGTTTCAAAAAGAACATCGCCGAACGTTTTAAGTTTATCAATGTACTTTTTGATTAACTGAAGGACTGCACGATGTTCAATTTGAACACCCACTGAAATTATGGAAGAAGTCGTGAATAAATTATTTCCACGAACAAAAGCTAAGGTATTTGACATTTAAGTCTCCACTTACAAGTTTTAAATCCTTGTGCCCGAGACCAATCGGGTGAACAAGGTCTTGAGGGTTGGTCTTGCCGAGTAAGTGGTATCGGTGTGCTTTCGCACCCCTCAAGCCTCGTTCATAGAGACTTGCTAAAGGGTCGCATTTGAAATGCTACCCTTCAACCGCCATAAAAAAACGCCTTACGGCGGTTAACACCACTTACTCAATTTTTGCAGGAGACCAATCCCGCGTCTGTTTCCAGACAGAAATAGTATAGCCATTTTTACAAGCTCTTGTAAAGAGCAATTAAAAAGCCTCCAAAAGGAGGCAGGTGAATATTTTTATTTTTTTGGGAGTGGCCAAATCATTTGAGGCTCTCTGTCGAGCTGTTGTACTTTCACTGATTTAACCGAAAAGATTTTCAAGCAGCCTTCTCCGTCCATCCCGTATTCCGCCTTAAATAAAATCGTGGAAGTGGGAAACCCCTTCTTGAAAAAATATTTAACTTTCCCTTTTAATTCCTCGAACTTCAGAAAATCTTCATCTTCGATTTTCGCGTAGAGGATTGGATTTTTATCCGTTCTGAAGGCCCAAAAGTCCTGAATATCTTCTGGCTGTGAAATTAACATCAACACTCCAGATAGTTTGAACGGCTCCAGAAACTCATCTCCCCACCTGATAAGACTCAATATTTTTCTTGTTTCAGGATATTCTAAACTTTCAATACGGTTTTCTTTCTTGGTTGCGTACTCTGCGACCATAATGTCCACAGTGTCATATAAATTGAATATGGTCCAAAGAATCTTCCTTATCGTCTCATTCTCCGGTAAAGGAATTTCTATCCTTTCATGTTCCGTGTAATAAACATCGTCCGATGAGGAGAATCCATGTTCTTCAATTTCAGACTCAGTAAGAGAGCTTAAGTAGGCATCTCCTTCGTACCCTCGCACCTCTCTTTTTTTCACTAATTTCAGATCCGATGAACCAACTTTCAATGAGTATGATGACTCCGCAGTCAAGTATCGAATATCGACTGCTGGGAATCCGTCTTTCACAGCGTTATAGAAGAAAAAGCTAGAGTCATAGTTGTCAATCCTATCTGGGATCAGCTCCCCATTAAAAAAAACAACCAATTTTTCTTCCGGACTATTTTCGTTAAATCCCACCACTAAAGAACAAAGGTTTATTAACCACTCTTCATCAAAAGGGTCTGTTCCAATGTAATCTCGATTTTGAATAATTATTTTGTCCATAATCTTGCTGTGGTGTTTATTTCATTGAAGCCAATTCATCAGCTCTTTTCTTTGTCCACTCATTCAGACATGAAACATGGTTGAGCAATCCGGCCGAACCACTATCTTCCTCTAGTTTGCAGTCTTTGTCCCGGGCTTTTATCCAAGCTCTTTGTTTGGTCCGGAGCTCTTTTTTCTGTGCGGCATTCAGCTTCGACATTACAGCCTTGTATTCGGCATTCAATCTTTTGTCTTCTTTTTCGAGTTCTGCTTGAGTGCATTCAGTCATGCCTGCCATATTGCCCTCTTCAAAAGCTTGTTTGCAAACATCTGTGGGTTGTTTTCCTTGTTCGTTTGGCACAGCAGTCGGTTCTTCAATTACTGGCGGTTCCGGTTCAAAAAGATTTATTGCCTGCTTGAAGGGACCTCTTTTTGTGTCGATATATGCCACTGAAAATACTGGAGCCGGAGTAGCAAGAAAGTCTTTGTTGTCTGTATATACGCCAACAACTTGGTATTTTTTGTTGAACACCATATTGTCCATAGTTGTGTCAAACAAATCTTTGAAATAGTTCTTCAGTTTTGCTCTGCGACTGTCATTGAATAAGGCGGGATAATTGAGCTGCAGAAAAACGGGCTCTCCGCCGCTATAACCAAAGAATTGTGGCCCAAAAATATTTTTTTCTTGAAGTTTTTTGACTTCGACTTCAAAGTAGTAAATCTTAGAATCTGGCTTGAGGCGTGGATGTTCAATGATTTCAGCTCCGTTTTGTGCACTATTGAGCTTAATCATTTCTATGAATGCTGCTTCATCTGCAGTAGCTGTCAAACTAAGCAAAGAGACAGCCAGACAAAGAGCTATTTTTTTTATTTTTGAGTTGTTCATTGATTTCTCCAAGATAGGAACTTTCCCATTCTACCTGTCTCAGAATCATTCAAACAGTTAAGCCTCCTCCTAATATTAGTTAGTTTCTAAACCTAGTTAACCGTGGAAGAAGGAAGGGGCTTAAATTTTTGAACATCTTATGTTAAAACAAGCCCGCTTTTGACGGGCTTAACTCAACTGGCTCTTGCTTGCCGTATTTTTTCTTCGTGTTCTACGGTGCTCTTTGCTTCCTCTACGATGTTGTAAAGCGCTTCTTCATCATCCCAATAAAGAGGCGGAAGTTCAAACTCAGAGCCTTCCATATAGGACTTCACGAGTGCTGGAATAAATTCCTCACGAACATAGCATTCAAGACGCCGTGGCAAATTACTCTGAGCTAAATCTATTGCGTACTCAAGATTCAGCTTTTCTATTCTCTCGTTGTTGTTCATTGATTTCTCCAAATAAAAAAGGGCGGAGCCTTTGCACCCCGCCCAATCACACACACACCTTCAAGAGATTGTTCAATCAAATTGAACTACTCATGCTCGTCTTTCCGAGCTGTCAATTAGCCAGTGTAGCTGGCCGATTCTGCTCATCTTCATTCATCATCATCTTCACTAGCATCACGCCGGTTGTCAATCCAGCAGAGTTTGCGTTTACACTCCTCACAGTCCCTGTGACAATGCCGATTCGTAAGACTGAACAGTTCTTCATGCAGTCGCCTTGCTTTAACAGCCGCCAATTCGATCTTTCTGAAAACTGGCAGTTCATGAGGGCAAGAGGTAGAACTAGGGCAAGATGCAGAACCAATCAATCTCCTCAGCAACTCTTTCTGCTCACGACATTGCATTCTGAGCAGCTTTATCTTTTCCTCTCTAGAAACAATAAACATTTCCCGTTCTTCCACATTGATTTTTATTGTTGCGTGCATAGTTTTTTTCTCCAAAAAAAAGCGGAGCCCTTGCACTCCGCCGAATCCAATAAAAAAGCCCGCCGAAGCGAGCTATCACTAAATAATTAAAATATCAAATTAAAGTCTTTCTGAAATTCCGAACTGTTTTAAGATTCCATTAGCTGTATATCTGTTATGACAATTGAAAGGAACCGGCTTAGCAACTTTTTCGTTTCCCCAAATCTCATGACTTCCTTTGCCTTGTCGAATGAAATAGTAGCCATGTTTTTTCAGAATACTTGTTAATTTTTTATAGTACCCTTCCATAATCAACACGCTACAGGAACAAAAAACGGGGTAACTTCATCTTCATGCTTATTTTTAAAGATGAATTCCATGGCCTCTTCAATCTCAGATTCGACTTCTTTTACAAGTTCATCCCATGTTTTTGCTTCGGCTGCAATTCCAGCTTCAGGATTGAAATCGTCACTCAAGGCGGTAAAGTATCCAGTTTCCGAATCAAAAATAACGTTTACCACGACCCTGAGAGGAACTCCAAGTCTTGCCGCCAATTTCCATCCCGGAAATCCAACTCTGTATGAAAACATATAACTAACTCCATCTGGCATTTCTTGAATTTTAGACCAAAACACTCTATGTCATTCTATGCCATGCCAAAAAGAGGAAGAATTTTACAAATGAAAGTGCTCGTCTTTCCGAGCCGCCATCCTCCTAAAATTAGAAGTGTCTTATTTTTCAATTAAAGGAGAAAAAACATGTCTAATTTCTCTGAACTTTATCGTTCCTTAGCACTACTCCATCCAGTCGAACTCTACATCCGTAAAGAACTAATCGTCTGTCAAATCTTCGCACTAGGCTATAACGCTCAAGGAAAAATCGCTTGTGTTCTTCGCCAAATACAAACTTCAGATAAATCACATAGCAACGCCGAATGGCTCGTAATTGAGGTAGAAAAAGTATCCTATCCCAGACTGTTAGCACAGTCGTACGTGCCGAGGCCACTCGATAACAAAGTGCGTCCCAGACTTTATAAAGAAATTTACACATTGAATTATTAATTTATCTCAAATCAATCAAAGCGCCCTCGCCGATCGTTTTTAACATAGGAAACTTTTTCGCATTGAGAAAAATGAAATTCTTGCAAACAAAAAATTGTCCATGTTTTGAAGGCGCTTTGATTTACAAACTCGCTCAGCTGAACGGTCCCTACTCACGAATGAATTAATAATTACTGTGCTATTCAGGGAGCTTTATTAATCTGTTTCTCAACAGCGACTCTAACGTTTATCGTTTTCGGCATTCTCTCTACCGCAGAATCCCTTTCGGTCATCTTGCTTGGGTGGAATTTGTTGGCCAACCCTATCGCTCCTTATCTCGTACTGCTGAAACTTAGGAGCCGTCGTTTTCCTCGTTACGGCTCCGATGAAAACTTTTTAAAGAGCGTTGTGCCGTTGAATCGAATATTACTAAGATAGTAATTATTTGTCAAACGGATTAGTAATTTAAAAATTACTCCTATAGTAATTTTCTTTTATATTGTTTTATTTAGGCAACAAAAAAACCGCCCGAAGGCGGCGAAATATTGTTTTTTAGTTTTCTTTTACAGGAGTTATTTCCAAAATGTAAAAAGTCTGACTAGTTTTTGTTGACTTGCTCAAAAGAGACACATCTACCTTCTCTTTATTTTCAATGTAAGCACCTATGCTAGCCGCATTCGTCTTAATATTTAGTTCTGAAAACAATCCTTTATTGGCAGTTAATATGGCTGTTAAAGTATTAGCTGTTCCAACTTTTCTTAGCTTCACTTTATATGAATTTTCATTATTTTCAATACGCTCAATTCCAAAAACTTCATACTTACCCCCAATAGTCTCGAATTCTGGTTGAGTTGGAGACGATCTTGAATTTAATCTCTCGATATCTTCTCTCGTATAATGTCTCTGGTTTATTTCGACATATTGAGCATTTGACGCAGATTTAGCTATTCTGTCAGAGGATTCTGTGTAGGCAAGTTTGAACGGAAGTGAATACTCGTAAGCATCTTTCAGCATTTTATATCTTGAGTTATCCGCATTTATTTCTTGCTCTTTCATTTTCTCTACGTGTTCTCCGAACAAATAACCCCCAAACAAGACGGTTCCGCATAGCATTCCAACGACGCAAATTTTTCCTAAGGTACCCATTTTTTCAAACCCTCTTCCTAATGATTTAATTAATGGTTTCAGGTCCGCCTTTAAGTTCGAACATCCAGCAGAAACGGTAAAGTTAATAGAAGTATAACTTTTTTCTTCAGAAGTCAAATAATTAGAGTTGGAGCTGTCATGCAACATTTGTACGGTTGCATTCCGCAGAGATTTTTCAAATTCCCAAAGGCTCCTGGCTACAGTTCCATCTATAGAAGAGTGAAACTCATCCCCAACAATCTTAATGTCGACCTTAAAATAACTTTCTGGGATTGAATCAATATCAACTTCTACACCATTTAAAGCGTTTTCAATTGTTCCAATTAAAAAAGCTTCTTTAGAACACGATAAAAGTAAGGTCTCACTCATCAAATCTCCTTACATTGTTCTCTACTCATATTTCTTAAGATTCAGTGAGTTAACAACCCTTCCAACTACCTTAACTAATTGGTCAAAGTTGCTAGCTTTAATTTCGAAAGGGTCATAATGCCGATTATCAGAAATGAACTTGACGGCTCCGGGAATTCTTTGAACCCGTTTTATAAACAAATCCCCTTCTATAACTACGCAGAAAATACCGTCCCTACGGATATCGCGATCGAGAATATCAACAATTAATGCATCACCGTTTTTGAACGTGGGTTCCATTGAATCGCCTCGAGCAGTGATGATGTCATGACCAGTTTCTCTGAGGTTATTGATATTTTCTTTGTACCACTTCCGATTTACGCCAATTAATTCAAAATTCGCCTCATCAGACTCACTATTGCTGAACCCGCTATCTCCGCAACAACCACTGACGTTCAACTTCTTCAAGTAAATAATGTCCTCTTCGTCTTTGAAAGTGTCTTGACTGTGATCAGAGTCCATCCAACCATATCCAAGGCCCAAAGATTCCTCAATAGTTCGAGCCAATTTGTCGCCCATCTGCTTTTTGATTCCGTTAACTGTGTTTACCGATGAATTGAGAATCTGGGTCAACGTATTGTCTTTTCTTCCCAGCGCCTCATTGAGTGCTTTCATCGTTCCATGGCGTTCAACCAAATAACGGAGGTTCTCTCTTCGGATTTCTTTCACTGTACTCATAGTTACTCTCCTCAGTAACTATGTTACTAAAACTTGTTTGCTCACATTACTGTTTTAAATTTATAATGATTACTACTTTAGTATTTTTTTTGATATACATGGCATGACATTAGACGAGTTTTTAAAAATCTCTCCGAGGGGCACGGCAAAGCTCCTGGCTAGAACCATAAAAGTTCCTCCGTCTCATATTTCAATGTGGAGACGCAACAGGCAAAAAGTTCCAGCAGAAAAATGCAAATTGGTTGAGCAAGCAACCTTAGGAGTTGTCACAAGAAAAGAGCTTAGGCCTGATATTTTTTGTTAACAGTTAAAGATGAGTTATAAAGACGCAGACTTGGTCAGAAATTTGGTCGTTGGAAATCCAACCGCCAAATCTGTTTTGCGTTGCCTGGCTGATTTTAAAAATGGCTCCAATGGACAATGTAACCCAAGCGTCGATTCCATCGTTTCAGAAACAGAGTTTGATAGAAAAACTGTTTTTAAAGCCATAAAGTATCTGGAAGAAGCAGGCTTCATAAAAAAATCAAGAACGATAAAAAATGGTTCAAATAATTACGAACTATTTTTAACAAAAGCTGCTTATCAATTACCGGAAAAGAAGCCTCGTAGTACCAAATCTGGTAGTACCAAAAGTGGAACTTCCAATAATGGTAGTACCAAAAGTGGAACGTGCGTAGTACCAAAAGTGGGACGTGCGGTAGTACCAAAAGTGGAACACGAACCAGTAATTGAACCTATAAAGGAACCTATAAATAATTTAATAGCCGCATACCCCAAAAAAGACCTTTTTGGAGAAATAGAAGAACCCACCCCAATTAAAAATACAAAACCGGCTCCGAAAACTCACTTGTTCAATTTGGAGACTTTGCCGGGTTCTTGGAGGGAGTATTGCAAAAACGTCAGACCGGAACTAAATCCTGAATTGGTTTTCCATGAATTTAAGTTTTACTACAAGTACGGGAAAGGTGCCTCAACAAGGAGTGCCGATAAAGGATGGAACCAGAGATGGCAGAACTGGGTGCGGAACACATACGAAAATCAATCAAATCGCACTCCACCAGCAAACCAGCAAACAAATCAGTTTGTTCACATTGACAAAAACGGAATCAGACAAAGTGGCTTTGATGCCGACTACTACAAGGACGACATAGAAGATGATGGTTAAGATCGGTAAAATTCTTGAAAATCAAAACATTTTTTCTCACCTGACCAAAGAATGCTCTCAGGAGGTTTGCCAGAAACATGGTAGCTACACGAGCACAAGCATCTTTTTCTGCGGTGAACTCAAAAGTAAAAGCACCTGTCCGGTCTGCAACCAAGAACGGCATGAAGCTTTTCGCAGAGAGTATGAGAAGCAAAAACGGGATGAAAAAATCCAAAAAAATCTTCAGAACTCGAGAATTCCTAAGGAATATCGGGAAAAATCTCTGCAAACGTTTTTGGCCGAGACCGAAAATGAAAAGAAAAACTTAGAGGTTTGCCAGAGGTTTGTTGACAACTGGAGCGAAAAAGTTCTTCCCAACGGCTACGGAATTCTGATGTTTGGAGGATGTGGAACTGGAAAAACTCATCTATCCACTTCCATGCTCAAGGAACTAATTCAGACCGAAAAAGCATACGGCTTCTATACAACGGTCAGAGAAGTAATCGATAAAATCCGTGAGACGTGGAACAACTTCAAAGAACCTGAAAAGAAGCAGCAGGTTCTTGATTATTTCCAGCGGACCCCGCTTGTTGTCATTGATGAAATTGGAGTACAGGCTGGCACCCAGAACGAAAGAGACATTCTTTTTTCAATTCTCGATTATCGGGTCATGAACAGTCGTCCTACCGTTCTGATTTCCAATCTCAACAAGGCCGACCTAAAAAACCTGCTGGGAGAGAGGCTCTATGACAGGATTTGTTCAAAGTGTGTTCCGCTGATCTTTACCGGAGCCTCAAAAAGAAAACACTTGTCGAACAAAAACATCCCGTTTTGAGCCTCGAGAACACATCAAATTTACGTCAGGTTAAGTTCGGAGATAAAAAATGATAGAACACCTTACCTCAACCTTAGAAGTCCTTATAGGCGTTTTTGGAACGTTTATAACTCTTTATGTTTTTATCCTGTTGTTCCAAATGTTGGAAAACCTCATACCCAAAGAAAATGAGGGTGGTGATGACTCTCCTTATTGATTTCTTTTTGACAATTTTGTTTCTGGCGTTGTTCTGGATAGTTGTTGTCGGTGTGGGGTTTTACCTCGTTTTAGCTTCAATTCTTTTTCACTATTGGAGAAAGGAGAAAAAATGATGTCAGGAATCTGCTTATTTTGCATTCATGCGCAGTCACTGCCTCAGCCGAAAAATCGCTTGTACGGAAAACCTATTAACGAAATTACCGATTTTTTAATCGGAAAACGTGCACCGGCACAGATGATTTTCTGCCATGAGCAGCAAGACAAACACTGGGAGGCCAATGCTCTCAATTTTTCATGCGGAAAATTTACAAAAGCACCGTTCGAACAAACAAAAAAGCGCATCGATTTTTATAAAAAATCAAACAAATTTAACCCCGCATACGAACAAATTTCTTTAAACATTTAATTCTCAGGAGAATATTCAATGACTCAAGACATAGCTAAGGTTTTAACCCCTTTTTACCAACAGAGAAATAACTTCTGTAAGGACTGCGTTCACTGTAAAACATTGCCGCTTCCAGCCTACGATGAAAGGCGGATTTTTTGGTGTGTAGTTTGGACTGCTGAAGCAGACTCAGACAGAAAACACATAGTGTCTCCATACGAGAAAACATGTGAATTTTTTAAAAATAAATGGAGGCGGTAAATGAGAGCTCTGAGATTTAACAAAAGTGATCCTTTTGTGCAGGACTACCTCAAAGAAAAAGAAGCGGAGGATTATGCCAATGATCTTCTTCACGGAAAGACTCATCCAAAGGAGCAGTTGTATGCAAAGGGCCGTATGAAAGAAGGGAGCATGAACAAGACGGAAAAGCTCTTTCAGGAATATCTTGAGGCTCAAAAACAAGCAGGAAAAATACTCGCATACTGGTTTGAGTCAATCAAAGTAAAAATTGCTGAGGGGACTTGTTGGTATACACCCGATTTTATGGTGTTGCGACCTAACGGCGAAATGGAGTTGCACGAGGTCAAAGGAAGCCCTGCAATTTTCTTTGACGATGCAAAAGTCAAGGTGAAGTCCTGCGCGACACAGTTCCCCTTTCGAATGTTTGTGGTTTTTCCTCGCTCTAAAAAAGATGGAGGCGGATGGGATTTCACGGAATACTGAATGTTTTGACTAACAGTTCCCATCTTTTCGCTGGGGCTGTAAAGGGCTAAAACTAACTTTTAAGAAATTGAAATTTTTAATAAAACAGAAAAAACTCCAAGGAACCCGAGAGAGATATGCTGAAAAAATTACACCTCGATTACAAGAGAGAGCAAGCCGAACTTGTGAGAACAATCGGCCAAAGGCTGCGTGAAGCCCGGGAACTCTGCAATCTCTCTCAGCAGACAGCTGCCTTGAAATTAGGCTACAAAAATTCATCAAAACTAGCAAAAATCGAGAATGCAACGGACACAAACTCTGTCCCCCTATGGCTCGTAAACCGGGCCTCCAAACTGTACGGAGTTTCTGTGGATTTTCTATTTGGGCTCAACGAAGATTGGGAAAAATCAGCCAGGCTGACAATCGAGAGACAAACAGGGCTTTGGCTCAATGAGCAGTGGGAGAGAATGAGAAGACGGGATTTGTTTTTGCTCCAAAATCTCTCGGCCAAAATCGACCTTCTGGACTCCACTATCTTCGAGTATTCCACTCTGGCAAAAAGCCTGAATGAAGCTCTGGAAATATTTCGAAAAATTAACCCTGTTTTTGATGAAATGAGAGGAGGCAGCAGACTGCTCACAACCACAATCAAAATGCTTGAATTAGCAAATAATGCTGAATCAAAAATGAAAAAATTCAAAAGGGAGTGCTTCAATGTGTCACAAAACACGAGCTTCCAGCTAGAGCTTTTCCACGAAAAAAACGAGGCAAAATGTGGCTAGACAGACAAAAAGACAGTGGATAGCCATCCGAAAAAAATGGGAAAACGATCCCAGAGACGGTTACTCGTGGCTTATCAAAGAATTGAATTTGTCACTTTCTCGGAATTCCCTTTGGAGGCGTGCTACAGCAGAAGGATGGACCAAAAGTGAACTGATTTTGGCAACAAAGAGTGACGCCCCAAAAAAAGTGACACGCAAAAGAAATAAAAAAATCACTGATTTGGAAAAAGTTCACAAGTCACCTATTCCAGCCGTGGAAAATCCTGTTGACCCTGTTCATTGCATGGACAAAAACCATTTAAGTGACAAAGAAAAATTGTATGTCACCGAATATCTGTCCAGTGGGATGAACAACGCTGAGGCCTGTCGGAAACTTGGCATGACTAGGGATGGCGGCAGAATCATAAAAAAACGTCCTCAAGTCCAGAGTGCTATCAGAGATTTCATCGCAGAAAGGGCTGAAGCGGCGGGAATTGAAGCAGAAGCAATTTTCAAGCTATTGGCAGGCATCTTAGAATTCGATGCAAACGAGTTCACCAGTTATGTTGTTTCATGCTGTCCACGGTGTTGGTCGTCAACTGAAAGACCTCAGTTGGAACATCGGCAGTACTTTCTCATGAAAGACAAATGGGAAGACAGGGAGCTTTTGCGGCAATTACGTCAAAGTTCGTACAAAATCAGACCATTCCCGTATGAGTTATGGGATAAAAGAAAAACTCCGAATCCTGATTGCCCGAATTGTCTGGGACGTGGCTTTGGAGAAGTCATCATCAAAGATACAAGAAATTTGTCGCCACTTGCAAAAATCATGTATTGCGGTGTTACCGACGGCAAAAATGGTATAGAAGTGGCAACGCTTCAAAAAGAAAAAGCACTCGAACATTTGATTCGGGTTCTTGGTCTTTATGGCGGTATGGACAACAAAGAGTCGGTGGTTACAGCAACGCCTGAGGAACTATCAAAGTTATTCTTGAATACGTTAACAAAAGCGGCAGAAAAACAAAAAGCCGTTAACTTGGAAAGAGGTTTTGTAGACGCAACAATCATCGATACCGAAGAAGACAAATTCAAAACAGTAATAGAAGAAACTTTTGAAGAAAAAAACACTGAAGACGATTCTTAAGACCTATGGCAAAACAAACTAGCATTTTGGAAGATCCCCGCTACCCTGCTTTTGTGGAAAGGTATGCAACGGATCCGCTCCGATTTGCGATTGAATGCACGGGATTGGAGCCGAGCGCAGATCAGCTTGACTTGTTGACAAAAATCTATGAACCAACTGCAAGAGTAAGCGTTGTTTCAGGAACTGGAACAGGTAAGACTTTTGCATTTGCCAGAATAGCCCTTTGGCACCTACTGTGTTTTCCTGGAGCTACTTATGACGGGAAATTGGAAGTGGGTTCAAACACGTATATCGGAGCTCCGAATATCCAGCAGGTAGCCGATGGTGTTTGGAAAGAGATGGAGGATACAAAGATAGCAATCATGCAGAGCAAAAATTCTTGGATTGCTGAATATATCGAAATCACAAAAACAAAAGTTTCAATTAAAGGCTTCTCCTCCCAATGGTTCATTTCGCAAATTGCATTCCAGAAGGGAAAATCGGTAGGAATTGCAGGTAAACACCGTTTTTGGCAGCTCATTATCATTGACGAGGCGGCAGGTGTTTCTGATGAGCACTTTAAGGTTATAACAGGTACTCAAACTCAGGGAGGAAACAGAATCTTGATGGCCTCCCAAGGTGTCAGAAACGCTGGTTATTTCTACGATACGCACCACTCTCTGAGCAAGAAAAACGGAGGTGCTTGGGACGCTCTATGCTTCAACTCTGAGAAGTCTCCTTTCGTAACACTGGACTGGCTTAAAGAACGAGAGCTTGAAAGCGGTGGAAGAAATTCAGTCGAATATCAAATCCGCGTTCTTGGAAGATTCGTTGAAGATTCTTCAAATTATCTCCTGACCAGAGCAGACCTTGAAAGAGGATTCGAGCCTCGTTCAATCATTGGAAAAGATGAACCCTACGGCTACTTGATTTTGTGCGATGTCGGTATGGGTGAATATCGGGATGATACCGTCATTGTCGTTGCCCGAGTTATTGGGGATGGCGATTCTGGAGATCCAATGCCTCGGAGAGTTGAATTTGTCGAAGTACCGCTTTGCTCTAACGACAGAGGCATTAATGATTTGCCGGGAGACCTTCGAGAGATTTTGGAGAAAACCTCTAATGCAACATTGCTGGTTGATGCAGGCGGTATGGGTGCGAGTGTTGTCAAAACCTTGGAATCTCACGGTGTCCCAGTCAAAAGAGTTATTTGGGGTAGCCCTTGTTTTAAAAAAAGGCTTAAAGAAAGATTTTTCAATCAGAGAGCTTGTGCCATGGTGCGTTTGCGTGATGCATTAAGAAGTGGCCGAGTTGTCTTCCCTCAAGGTCTCTCAAATCGAATCAAGCAAAAAATAATTGATCAAGGGGCAAGGCTACCTTTCCATTGGTCCGAGTCAGGCGGTCTGAGATATGTCATGGAGTCGAAGAAAGAGATGGCAAAACAAGGTATCAAGTCGCCGGACATTATTGACGCCATGAGTTTTGCCTTCCTTGAGACAGCTACCTACATGATGGCTGATGAAAGACTATCCAACGAAACAACAATCGGAAACAAGGCACTCGATTTTGCGCGAGAGGCTTTTGCGGATTTTTGATTCGGAAATTAACAAAATTACCCAGACCCTTCACAGTTCAAAATTACCTGAATGAACAATGGAGCAATTCGCCCTATGAAAACAGGCATCATCAAATACAACCTCAAGGAAAGAGGTAGAAAATTTAGAGGTCAGGATCGGAACTGGAATATTCCTGCAATTGTCGCAGCTATCAATTCTCCCGAATGTCAGGAAAAAGTTAAGAACCGGGACATGATTGGGTACTACGGTCACTGGTGCCGCGTGAAGTTCGGAATGAACCCTCAGGAAGGCGGCCTTGAAAAAGGAAAGCCCTATTTTATTGAACCTGCAATTGTCACGGTGCATCTAAAAGCTCATCCCGATGGGACAATCGAACATCAGGAAGAATTCCTCGAAACAAATTCAGGAAAAGCAGCTGCCCAGCTTTTCAAGTCAAAAGTTGGAGGCTTCTCCTCAGCCATTAACGCCGGAAGAATGCCTCAATTTTTTGGGTTTGATTATGTTTTTGAACCAAATTATTCAACGAACCGAGGTTTTGCACTTGATTCTGTGGACGGCGTTTATGATGTCGCTGAAAACATGACTGCCGACGAAATCGATGCAGAAATCCAGAGGGAACAAGTGGCAGGATTGTTGCAGTCCATCGAAGCCCAAAGACTCGTTATCGACAGTGCTAACGAGGTAATCCAGAAGTTGGAAAGTGAGAACACTTCTCTGCAAGGTGCGCTTGATGCAATTGCAAGAGCACAACTTCAGAAAGAACAAGAGCAAGTTGTGCAAGCTAAAAAAGAAGCATCTGCAAGACAAACTCGAAAGTATGATTTCCGACAAAAAAACAAAGTGAGCACAGAATCTTTCTTGGATGGAATCCGAGCATTCAACAATTGTGAGAAGCTGCCCTCAGTCCAAAGCGACAACAGATTTGACGCCGTAGAAGAAGAATTAAGAAAAATTCCTCTTTATCAGAACTTCTTTGGAGTCTAGCTATGTTTGAACAAGTCAAAGTCGCGTTCGGAAAATACATGGAAGGTTATTTTCGGACGCTTCAGGATACGGCCAGACTCTCCGAGTTCATCTCACGTCCCTACCCAACTGCTGTAATTGTCGTGCCATCTAGAATGGTTGACGCTCAGGAAGAAATGCTATTGAAGTATTTCAGAAAAGACGGCAAGCCAAATGAACCGACTTATCCCTACAAGCTACCTATCATTTTTGTTGGTTTTGCTAAAGACACTATTCCGACCGGCCGAGATTACACAAGAGAAATCGCAGACAAATCTCTTATTGAAATAGATGGGTTGAACGAAGTAACCGAAGTCCGGACTTCTGCAATCGACCTAAGGACTCAGGTAGTTATCAATACCTACGATGAGCCAAGCGCCCGCAGTCTGATGGCTCAGTTTCTCCTTTATTTGGATGAGACTCCATCACGCCGCTTTTGGTCCACTTACGTTTATAAAGGAAAAGAGACTTTCTGGCCCGTTCAGATTGAAGACCCTGCTCCGGTCCCTATGTCTATTGCAACCGACTCAAAAAATTTGACGACTCTGGCAGTTGATTTAACTTTGAAAGCGACTGTTCCGCTTTTCTATGAGTATAAACCAAAGGTCCAGAACCCTGTCAGTTGTCACGGTGTTGCTGGAATGCAGCCAAAACCTATTTACCGTGACAACGCAGATAAGTAGGAGGCTAATTTGTACCAGAGAATTCAGGCAAACATAACAGGATTCAAAGGAGAACCGGTATCTCTCTTTTCGGTTTACGACACAGTCAATGGGATTCTCTCAGTTGCCAAAATCACAAGGTACAGCTCCGAAAAAAAAGATCAGTGCTTACTAGTTACAAACGATGTGAAAGAGCCTTATCGGGACATGTACTTTGACATGAAAGATTTTCGGAGCTCCATTGAAGCCTTCCATATACTGTCAAATGGAATTGCCTGCGATAAGGTAACCAGAAGGCTCCAAATTGACTCAAGTGCAAATGCAAGCAATCCAAGCGCAGTCATTGATCTGGACGCTATCGAAGCCTCAGGCTTGAAGTACAGAATTGACCCAGAACTTTCAAATGCCCAAGTGGCTTGCTTAGCAACCTGTTTTTACGCCGTGCAAGTCAATGCAATTAGTGAATCCGTCTCTTTCTCTCAGGAACTCGAAAGAGTGCAAAAGAATGAGTACGGAGTCGGAGAGGAAGACTATTTTTACTTAATTACGGTGTGATATGAGTTATATGGAAAAGGACACAAGAGTTGCGGCTGATTTTTGGAGAGAGGTCCGAAAGTTCTCGGAAAATGCCAAACCTTGGACCCAGGATGCAATTTTTTATCAGACCAAGCCGGACGAAAGATACGATTTAACGTTGGTTGCAAAAAGAGTTTACGGGCGGAGGTTTGAGTATTTAGCTGTCATGGCTGCCGCCTCAATTGATTCTTTGGATTGTGAGTTGAAACAAAAAACAATTGTTCTGCCTAACCTTGCAAGACTTAACTTCATCAAACGAATAACTGGATTTGAATCGGATCCCGACTTGAGATTCCAACAGGCTCCAACATGGATTGAGGAATAAACAAGCATGGACAGAAATGACAAAGAATGGTTTGGGAAAGTTTCGGGGCTTGTAAAAGAAACAAAGGCTCATTTTGCAAATGATGCCAGAGAAAGAGCCGCCGCAGGAAAACTACCAAAATCCCAAAACATCATTCTCAACGAAAAAGAGGTTCAGGGATATTGGGACGTCACCAGGGTTCTTGAAACTACTTTAAATGGCAGACATCAAATAACGGCTGATGATTTAGCTGCTTTCAGACAAAACATGAGAGTGGCCCAAAAGCGATTCGGAGGCGGAGCCGGAATCACTGCCAGACAAGTCATAAACCTTGCCGGAGGAAAGCCTCTCGAATATCTGCATCCTAAAGACGGGATGGACTCTGACATTGACAAGGCTAGGAGAGAAATAACGCGCTGTTTGGCTGTTTCTGCCGCTAATCGGACAGTTCGATTCATCACAAATGCCTCTCCTGAATCGGATGTTCAACGGCACGTTGTGATTGTTGATTTCCTCGCCTATGAGGAAGCCTGCGCAAGGCTCGCTTCAATGTACAAGCCAACTGAGAAGGATTGTCGGAAATTGGCTGATTGGATGAGAAAGCAAAAACTCGCTTTTGATTGTGACTGTGGTCGTCATAGATACTTTTTTCGGTACATCGCCTCAATTGGAGGATTCGCGGCAGGCAGAAAAGAGACTGGATATCCCAAGATCAGAAACCCCGGCCTCAACGGTGTAGCCTGTAAACACGTTTTGCGGGTCATGAGTGAAATCGAGCGCTCAGGCTTGGTTCTTAGATTTCTTACAAAACATCTGATGAATTCAAGTGAGTATAAGGCAAGCACCCGACTGACTCAGAAACAAACAGAACAGGAGGCGAAAGAACAAGCAAGAACAAAGATTGACGTAGATCCGTCAACTTTGATTAAAGCAAGAATTCTTTTGAAAAAGGCAAAAAACGCTTTATTCCAGGCTCAAAAAAATACTCCACCACCCAAGAAAATAACGACGGCGTCTCAAGTCAAAACAAAGTCGGTTGCAGAGAAATTATCAGATAAATTTTTCTCAGTCAAAAATGGTCTTTTTAAGCTCTTTGGAAAGTAAAAATCATGTTAAACAATGTCCCAACCGGATTGAATCTGCTAGTCCGAAATGTCGTAAAAAATCATCCAAACACGTTCAATTGCGAGGTTTATCGAAAGGTTGTCACGAGGCAAGCTCCCATTGTTTGGAACGGTGAGCCAACTGTCGGAGGCATGGGAATGCTCGATGATGACGATGAATCAGAATTCAAATATGAGTGTATTGGACAAGGCTATGCACTTCCTGCAGAAACATTTCAGGCCTCCCCATTGATGGATAAAAACGATGCCAACGTAGGATATACAGATGAATTTCGCTTTTTAATTGAACCTGTGGCGGAGCATTCAAATCAACCGGGCTGGTTCGAAATAAGCACCCATGATCTTGTTTATCTCCTGCTATTTGATGGAGTTAATGAAAAGCCTGCGAAGTTATGTTTTGAGGTTGTAGGACGTGAGACCACAAATAACATCCCTCCATTTTCGACAAGATATGTTTGCAATAGGCGTGATGAACTTGATGTTTCTGTAAATACAAAAGATGAGAAATAAGTTATGAACAACTGCTGCAATGAATTTTCTTTAGCTACGAGATTTATTGAAGACTTCTTGTATGGCAACGCCCGTAAGCATTACCAACGCCAAGAATTTGATACTTTTGATGCCTTAAAAAGCCTGTTTGAAAATTTTTTAGATTCTGTTTCTTCTTCGTTACTTGATGAGTATCTTAGGAAGGTAGAAAAAGCCACAAATGTTAAAGAATTGGGAAATTACATAAGAGAATTTTCAGTGAAGCGGTGACCAAGTGGAACAAAAATATATGGAATCCCGGAAATGTTAGACCCAGCTATAGCTATAACAAGGCAGTTCCATAAAAAAGTAGGCGACAGAGTAAGATCTGAAACCTCTTCATTAGAAGACAGAAAAATCATTTCTAAAAAAGTACTTTATGCCATAGACCAGCTTTCCACAATACTAAAGCACGGAAAAAAGAGCGGTTGGGACGTTGCAGATAATCACAAGCAAGCATGGTTTATCTACTCTTCTTTAAGCGTTTCTGAGGAAGCGATTGGAAATTTTGAGGTAATTTTAGAAATCAAAAGGAATCAAAACGCCTTGGTTGCCTATACGATTAATGTAGAAGGAGCAAAAGGATTTGCAGAACGAAAGAGAAAGTTTAATGAGACCTTCAAACTGAAAGGAGGTAGACAATCACTTAGCTACCTAAAGTGAATGAACCACGCCGTCCGTTACTTATCTGTCATGTAAACGGCTCATACGTGGAACCGACCATCCATTATTGCTAGCGCGGCCCTGACAGTGAGGTTCACAGGCTTCAGCGATGGCAAGCCTTCTTTTTCATCATTCTATCAACTCGGATTTATTAAAGCAAATAAACCAGCAACCTCAGAGGTGAACCAATTGAATTCTTTCTGACTGTATGTCTGGAATCCTTTCAAAACTCGGAAAATTGTAATAAATCGGGTCTTTCCACTCTAACAAAATGAAAACTGCAACGGCAGAAGCCGAACTTGTTTTTTATTTTTTATCTAGGAAAACTCGATGGTTAATAACAACATGGTAAAAAAGTCCACCCAAGTAGTTCAACATTTTGTGGAAGGGCTGAAGCATTCAACAAATAAGGACGGCGTCTTTGATTCTGTCAATGCTAAAGAATACATTTCCCGCAATAATATCGAATTGCCGGAACATCTGCAGAACATCTATGACGAAGTCGCCTCTCGTGGTTCTCAGGACCCCGAAGGCTTAGTAAATCGCATGATTTTAGACGTCATTCGCTTCTATGAACGGCAACATGGATGTGCTTGTCCGGCAGATATCGTAGAGCAGGCCATTCAAAATGGCTACTCCTGCACCACCGACGCTAGAAACTTCCTTGATGACGCAACTAGCGAACATTCGGATCCGTTGTCCTTACAGCTGAACCGTGCCGTTTTGGCAATCCTCGCAACCTATGCTGAAGCCATTCCGTTCGCTCACTATTTACCGGCTGACATTCGAAGCAACGAAGCCAAATTGGCCATCATGTCTCACATTGCCGGGGCTACTTTAGGATCCTACACAGAAGGCGATATCTTAGACGGTGTGGCTGCTGGTAAACCTTTTATCAGTTCTTCCAGAGTTCACTCCTCAAAGCCAACGAGCGAAGGTAAAGTTACAGGAAAAATCACTAAGATTCAGACTGACGATGATACTTGCGATCAGAGCGCGGGAGACTTGAAGCTGTTACAGGGAAGAGCTCTCGTCTATGTTGACGGTCGTCTTGCCGCCCGAGAACAGCCTGATTCAACAAGCGTAACTGCCTCTCCGATCAGTGGCTCAATTAAGGTCGGTGACTCAACTTATGCAATCACCGGAACAATCAACAACAACACTGGCGCCTACAGTTTGGCCACTACACCAGCCCTTCCGGCAACTGTACCAGTGACTGTTCAAGGACATATTGATTTTGAAAGAGACCCGGATCTCACTCCTCAGATTCTATCCAAAGTTGAAACATTTAACCTTTATGCAAATCCATGGAGATGTACAACCCAGACATCCATCGATGCAAGAAGCCAGTTGGCAAATGAATTAGGTTTAGACCCGCAGGCCGAAGCAATTCTTGCAATTCAGAGCCAGTTTGCTATTGAACGCCACTATGAAGCCCTTCGCATGGGTAAAAGATTGGCTGCAAACAATACAGGAACTTTCGATCTGAATTTTGCAGTATCTCATCAGGATACAAACATTCAGGAAGCCTGGCGCGACTTAGCAGTAGTTTTGAACAAAATGACTCAGCAGATGGCTGAGGACACAATCAATCATGGCATCACTCATTTGTATGTCGGTAAAGAAATTGCAGGTCATCTCAACGGTATGCCTTCCACAATTTTCGAATCAGCAGGCAATGTTCAGCGTCCGGGTATTTACAGACTGGGTAGACTATTTGGTCGATATGAAGTGTACTACACGCCGAAAGTTGTCAAAGAAACTCAAACCTCTGCTCAGATTCTTTGTGTCGGTAAAGCTACCGATGTGACACGCAATCCGATTGTTCTTGGTGACGCTGTCGCACCAACAGTCCCACCGCTTGGTGTATTCCGTGATTTAAAACAAGGTGCAGGTTTCTATGCAAGAAACTTCACTTGTGTAAATCCACACGACCCTTCTAGCCGTGGATTCGGTCTAATTGACGTAAATCTCAAGGTTGAAAAACCGTCAGTCAATGTCACAGTCGACAACACCAACACTGGTAGCTAATTCTCAAAGGGGGCATAGATGACAATTTTAAAAATTGGAGCCCCTTCGCTTAATGCGGGGGATGCCAAAAAGTTCTTGCCGGAGCTTAAAGCTCTGAAATAACCGATCAAGGCAAAAGTAAAAAACTTGATGCCACGAGATGTTTCCTTTCCGGAAGTTCGTAGTTTGTTTTTGAAGCATGTTGCAAATCGTGACGGTCGTGCAGAAAAAGAAGTTTCTATCAACAGCTTTTCTGAGTTCTATCGCTTGATTTCAAGCGTGGAACAGGTTTCAGAGCTGAACGATTTTGAATTAGCAATGGAAATCGAAGTTCCTGAGCTGAAAAAATCAAAGCCGGTTGAGAAAACTCCAGAGGTTGAGAAGGAAGCTGAAACAAAGGCAAAAGCTCAGCCAAAAAAGACAACAGCTGCCAGAAAATCCACAACCTCAACAAAATCTTCAGATGAGGAGAAATAATGACAGTTTCATTTGTTCGACAATTGGGCGCAGAACCGGGAGTACAGCTCAATCCGTTAAGGGATGCCTCCGGTTCTCCGACTGCTGACAATTCCGATCAGATTTTCGGTATTGTCATGAGAGCAACCAGGGGCCGCATCGATAAGCCCTTTGTTGTTGACCGCTCCAACGTATACAAAAAGTTGGAAAAAGGCGAACAGATCCGAGTTAACGCCTTAAATGAAGCGTGGGTTCACGTGGTTGAAGCTTTGAATAACGGAGCTTATCAGGCTGTTGTTCAGCGACTCATGAGCACAAAAGCCAAAATTAAGTATATCGTTGTTAAATACACAGCTCCCACCACTCCACAACCGACAGAAAATGTAGAGACGTATACAGAGACAACTCCTGAATTTTCATTTTCTGTAGAAGAAGAGTTACCTAAAACTCAGTATCTGTTTGCGATCAAACACCTTGATTGTTTCAATGATGGTATCAAGGTGAGCTTCCACGTTGAAGATAAAACTGAAAACGGCAAGGACGTACCAAACAGCATTGTAACTTTACGGATCAGCGATCCTGACGGTGACAAACTAGCAGAGTACAAAGGAAGTATGGATATCGAAGCCAAAGATGATTACGGCTCTCCTTACTACCTTCCCGATGTGATTGCCTCTCAGACTGATTCTTTAGAAGTTTCAATTGGAATGGGTAGCACACCCTTCCAATTCCCCGTTAACTCCTCAGCCTATGGCTATACGGAAAACGGTTCTCAGGCCTGGGTGGAATCCAAAACTCTTATCGCTTTTGATGAGGGTGGCACTGAATACGAGACATCAGATTATTTGAAATGCCGTGAAGCTTTGCAGTTTTCATCTCAGAACTACGCCTATATCTCAAGCGGTGGCACTCGTTCACCAGCTTTACTGTACCAGCTGGCTCAGTTAGCCTTTGACACAAATAGACAGCTTCGGTTTGATATTCCGGGAGAATTGGACCCTGAAGCCGCAGTTGCTTTTGTAGAACAGCTGAATTTGGGCGCAAACAAATGCGCTCACCTCATGCAGGCATTCTGGGCTCCTTTGAAAGCAGATGACCCAACGGGTATCAATCCTAAAGGCCATATAGGTTTAGCAACTCTGAACATCGCCTTGGCTTGTGGTAGAAACGCCCAGAGAAATAGCAAAGGTTTTGCTCCAAAGAACTATCCGATTGCAGGAAAAGAGTGGCCGGTCAACAGAACAGGATTGATGCAGACTTACACAGCAACCAATCAGGAAAAATCCAAGCTGGCTACAGCAAAGATCAACCCGGTTGTTTTCGATGTTTTCACATCAGGCGGTCTGTACATTTATCAAGACTCTTTGACTTGTGCCCCTGTAACTAACTCTGCAAGAAAGTTGATCTCAGTGGCTGATATGTCCACAGACATTGACGATAAAGTAACCAAGGCTTGCAAAGACTTTTTGCAGTTACCGATGAAAGTCGCATTGAATCGTATTTCTGACTATCTCACGAACCTATTTACAGGAGCGGAAGCCTCTGGCTGGCTCGTACCCGCATCTGATCCGTCAATGGGTGGAGCTTCTTGGAGATTCGAAGTTAAACCCAATGAAGTGAATCCTTTTGATCAGATCGATGTTGCCTATTGGCTCCGTTATGACGGTGCAGTCCGACAGATTTTCGTAACGCAAACAATCACAAAGTAAGGAAAAAAGATGGATTTAAACAGTTTAATGTACAAGGCTCTCACTGAAAAACCTGAAACAGTGCTTGATTCAGTGCAAAAAGAGCAAGAACGTGAGCAGAAATGTTTTGACGCAGCCGATGAGTTTGTCGATCAGGATTTGAGACTGAATGTAGTTTCTGCCATTCATGATTGGCTTGAAACAGAAGACGGCGAAGATGTTTCTTTGGCGGATGCCTTAAACGCTGAATTAATTGATGAAATTGTCGATCCGGAAGGCGAAGAATTGACTGACGATGAAGCCGACTTGTTGCAGGCAGCTATCGATGAAGGATATGACTATCTCGTGTCAAACGGTGTTTCAGAAGACGATGCAGAAGCTCTCCTTGTTGATTTGGATGATGATGCCGCTGTCAGAGTTCGAGACTTGTTGGTTGAAAGTCTTCCAGATGGTGAGGAAGCACTTGATGCCGTTACCTCCTATGTATTCGGAGAACCGGTCTTAGACGCAACTTACAAAAAAGTTGCCGTCGTAAAAAACGGTAAAAAAATCTTCAGAAACAAGAGACTTTCAAGAACTGTGCGCTTGAGTGCCAAACGCAAACAGGCCATCAAAAAAATGCAGTTGAAGGCTCGTTCAGGTGCAGCAAAGATGCATCGTAAACGTTCAATGGCAATTCGCAGAAAACTTGGTATCAAAAGCTTGAAACGCCGTTAAAAGTTTTTTCATTATTTCTCCTATATGTTTTGGTTGGGTGGAGGGTTAAAAAATCCCTCCTCTTTTTTTGGATTTCAATAATGGCAGATTTCTCATATGAGTCTATCAAGCAGTCTGTTTCAGACGGAATTTCACGTGCTGCAGATACCGTTTCGAATGTTGCAAGTGATGCGTTAGATACACTTAAAGGAACAGCAAATTCGTTAATTTCAACTCTTTTAAGCGATGTAAAACAGCCGTCTGCTGAGGGCCTCTCTCACCACCTAATTGCTGATTTTTTTGCTGTGGAGGAACAAATAGGAAAAGACTTGAATGGCGACATCACCACATTCAGTTTCATTAAACCATCTACACCGATTGTCAGAGCCTTTGTAATTGAAGCTGATTTTTCGGTTGATTTGAATTGGCAATCGCCTTTTGAAAGTGCAGGACCGGAGACAAAGGCTCCGGCATTGTCCGGATTACTTCAAAGCGGACAATTAGAGTCCGCCATAGGCAACCTCAAGAACATTATCGACTTTGCATCGTCTAAGAATGCTGAAGATAAAGAAACAAATATGAGCGATAGTGTCATTCAAAGTTTTTCTGGAAGGACCGGTATTTCTAAACTGAATTCAAGACAAACCTTCAACGGGATGCCTCCATACAAAATTCAAGCCACCCTATTGTTCAGGGCTTGGATGGATGCAAGAAAAGAAGTCGAAGCCCTCTTTGATCAGATGATGACTTGGGCGCTTCCTCAAGAACTTGCAAATGATGCCACAGTGATAGCAATGGTCAACAATTCCACCAAAAAAGAAAAGACAATGGCCGAGACCTTACTGCCATCCAAAATTCCACAGCTAATCGGGATGAGATACAAGGGCCGAACATTTATGCCATTGGTCATTGAATCAATCGGACAGCCTCTGAGTTCTCCCATCAACTCAAGAGGAGAATTCGTACAGCTTCAGGTTCCGATTACTTTGTGCTCGATTGCCGCAATTGATAAAAACGACTGGAAGAAACTGAAACGTGGCGTTCCGATGAAACCGTAGTAACGATTTAGGACATCAAACATGATATTTTTCCCGATTTTACGTACAAAAAGATTAACTGTTCAGTTCAAAGAATTGACAATTGGACAAAGCATCGCTTTAGCAAAAATGCCACCTCAACAATTGGAAGCTGAAACTACAGCCTTCTTAAAAATGGCAATAGATAAAGTCATTCAAGGCGACCCCGATCCACTCAACTGGACCGTCCAAGAACGAATTTTTGCAGTCTGCCACTATATTGCCTCTACTCAGGAAGGGAATCCGGATTTTGAAGTTGGAGAAGGACACTTCACAGATTATTTTGACGGCTCAATCGACAAGGATTCTGAGACTCTCGAAAAACAGATATTTCTTATCGACTCAGGCGATGATAAATGGTATTTGAAGCCGTTGACCGGAAGAATGGTTGAATCGATAGAAAGACTACAGGGGGAAGTTAAATTTGTTGATGACCGCCCTATTCCTCCAAAACTGCATTGGTTGCTAGGATCCATGGCTGCACAGATGGTTTTACCGGGAACTGATATCGAAGAACCAGTTACAGAGGCAGAGATGGATGAAGCGATTCTGAAGCGAATGATCGTGTTTCTGAATTATCCCGAAAGCGAATTCTTAAAATTGATTTATTCGTTTTTGGAAAAGCGAAGAGAGTTCGGTCAGTTTTTTGACATCGCAACAAGCGAAGACGGCATTATTTGTTTAGCTAAGAAAAAGGAGGCGGGACAAGACACAGATCTTCCTCCCGCCCAGTTTCCGCCTTCCTCCGTCATCGGTGAATTTGCGAAAGCAATGGGCGGATAATTTGCAAAATGCCGTAACTAACTTGGCTCTCTACACGTCCACATCCATCAACGAGGCTTATTCCCTGTCAAAATCGCAAGCGTTGGCCTTTTTTGACAGCAAGCCTTTTGAAGATTGGAAAAAACAAAGGGAAAATGAGTTGAAAATTCAGGTAGCCATTCATGACAGATTTAATGATGTAGTTAAGTCAATCGGAATCTTGCAAAAGACAATCGCCCGTAAACGTTTTTAGATTACTTACGGAAAATCAAGGTATTTAACCTTTGAAATAGAACGTAATCTTTCTTCAATCGTATTCACTTTTATTGGAACAACTAAAATTATGGCCGTTTCGACTTCTTCTTACCTGAAAACACACTACGACACTGCCGCCACTATGGGAGCCAAAGTGGTAGGTTCAGATTTCGCTTTGGAAATTGTTGGTTTTGAAAGTAACTGGCTTCTCTGTAAGCAGGCTCCGTGGCCTGAATTGTCTCCTCAAGGCGAAATTGAAGTGCCTATGCCATTAGGTTCTTTGGCATATCAGCCACAGCAAATCAAGCCGGCTCAGCAAGGCTCAATTTCTTTCTATGAAACTGTGCAAGGCACTGTCGACAAAATGATTGAGCACATTGTTGCTAACGGTGGCGTTTTCGATGCTTGGCTCTATGAAGGGACCCCTGAAAAATACATCCGCAGAAAGAAAATTACCAACTGTTTCTTCCAATTTGATCCAATTGACCGAGATTGGGAAAACAGATCTTCTCCTATGCTGATCACCGGAACTCTGTTCTACCATTATTTTGGTCAAACCGAGGAAGGAAATACTCCGGACTATAGATAAATGACAAAGTTATCTTCTTTAGTTGAGGATTTTGCTTCAAAAGAAAGGCCTGCTGGCATCCTTTTATCGGAGGAACAGTTACAGGCCTTGGCTGTCAGCGCAACTCGCATGTATGCAGGATTTGCTCCTTTGTGGGAAAACTCTCAAAAAACATTGAATCCAGATACCGGTGAATTGGAAACAATCAGAGACTTGGAACCTATTTCCTTGTCTGCGATTGACTCAAACACCGAATTGACAGTTTCTGAATGGGCTGTAATCAGACCTCTTTTTGTGCTGTACGTTGAATATGAAACAGCTATCAACCTAGAGGCTAGCCGCGGTATGGGAGTAGAGCCTTTTGGACGAAGCTCAAGCGAAATCAAGGCAGAAATTCAGCAATTCGAAAACGAGCTTTCTCATAGAGCTTTTGTGCACCCGGTTGAAACCATTATTTAACGCCTATGCTCCTGACTTTAAAAAACGGCACAAGGATCCGAGGAGATTTGATAAGACAGATAATTGTCAGAAACGATCTGACAGCTGTTCCAATGACCCTCGAAATCGACTTTATTGCTGGTAACAATGACTTCGAAAAGTTGATTCGAGAAGGTGAAACAATTACAGACGGACTTGGTAACGTCTTCTATATTCTGAAAACAGAAAGAGCGCTTCAGGCAAATTCAAATTCAGAAACAAAAAATGAAGTTCTGGGCGGGATGTTCATTACAGCAATTCTCAACAATTGCAAAGAAGCTGCTTTTGTCACAAGCAAGAGTATCACCAAAGAAAAATGTACCCTTTCTCAGGTCTATAAAGCCTGTGGGTGTAAGACAGGTTTTGTCAGAAACGATCTAACGCTCCCTCGGTTTTATTGTTATTCAGGGAATACTCCGAGTTTTCAAATCATGCAGGCGCTACAGGAATCCGGAGCCGTTGTCAGGTGGAAAAATCACCAACTCCATTTTTTCAGGATCCCGGACCTATTCAAACAAAAACCGATATTGGAGTTACCATCTAACGGCTCAAAAAAAGATGATTCAGGATTTTTGGAACGGCATGATGTTCCAAGTTTCTATTCCGTGGACCCTACGGGCCAAATAATTTGGGGAAATCGCGCAAAACCTAGATCCGCTCGTTATGTGCCGAACAAAACTGCTCAAGACCTACGAAATATGGGGCGTTGCCTTGTTCGAGCAAAAATTCTTGAAGTCGATCTTGATGAAAGAATCTGTGCCGGAGATCTAATCAGAATTTTGGGAGACCGTGACTACGTGGTGATAACGGCGGCTCATGCCTGGACGGCAGGTGTTGACTCTCAAAGTAAACCACAGGCCATAACTAAATTGTGGCTAGGAGTTATGAAAGAATGAATTCTGCTGAATACGGTTTTTTACAGGGCTGGTACCCGGCAATTGTGCAATCCTACAATGCGTCAACTAGGACCTGTAGAGTTAAGATTCCGGGCATTACTGACGGAGGTGACACACTTCCGGAAGCAGAAATCGCCTACTCTTTGGGCGACAAAAGCAAGAACGGAACTTTCTCAACCGAAACAGAAATTCTCTCTGGCGATCTGGTTTGGGTAGTGTTTCAAGGTGGCGATCCTCGATTCCCGATCATAACTGCCTATCGAAATCCCAGAGCCGGCAACTCAGCAAAGTGGAGACGAATCCATCATCAAAACATTGAACAGCTATCAGAGACAGCTTTCAAGATAAAGTCCGGTTCAACTGTAGAAATCGAGGCCGGAGCTTCGATAACTTTAAAGTGCGGTGGTACTAGTCTAAAAATTGAAAGTTCATCAATAACATTGCAGTCAGGCCAGATAAACCTCAATGGAGCTATCAGTGGAGGAGGAGATGGCGGTGCAAATGCCACATTCAGTGGCGATGTTGTTGCACAAGGTATTTCTCTAACAACTCATACTCATCAAGGAGACTCAGGCGGTCAGACAGGAACTCCTCAATAACCTTATTTCCTGTCTTTTTCGGAAAAACTTATCAAATCATAACTGCTAAGTGCTCCATGATTAATCATCAAAATGTGGAGCACTAGCACTTATGCCAAATACTTTGTTTTCCTTTGACGAATTGTCCTCGAAAGACAAGGCGATCACTCAAATCAAGCGACAGTTTAAAAAACTTGGCGCTACTGTTGTCAGCGTGGATGTTGGCAACATCAAAAGAAAAGCCGGAGAAAATTTCAGAGAAATATTCATTTCTTTTGCAGATTCACAAACAGTCACGTTCGCAATCAAGAAAACCGGCGACATCTTTCAGGTTAAATTAAACAAAAAAGAAATGCCTATCAGAAATCAGGATGATCAGGATAAGGCATTTAAAGAAATTGTGGCTGCGATGGACAAGGGTCGCAGTGCCTTTCAAAAAAAATTAGCAAAAATCAAGACTCCTACTGTCTCTCGGACAACTACATCCAGCTCTAACAGGCTCAAGGCAGCCCAGGAAAAAACAGCCTCACTCGAAGATGCCATTCAGGAAGCAAAAACCAGAATCGAATCGTTGCAAACCGAAATTAAGCAGTTCAAAGACGACACAGAGACAAAA
>CANTYJ010000037.1 GCA_947854175.1 uncultured Turicimonas sp.
TTGATTCATATTATACAGAAGAAGCAATTATTTAGCATTTATTTTTGTCGTTTACTATATCTATTTTTTCATATTTCACCCCCGTCCTTTCCTGTCTATTTGCATCCATTTTGATTGGAGCAGAATTGACTTCCACTTTCTGGTTAGGAGTTGGACTGGTCGTTTTGGCGTCTTTTATTTGCTGGCGTGCAACAGTTACTAATGTCAATACCCTAAGTAAGCAATCAAAGAAAGGTCTCAATACCTGATAAGTTAGACTTAAGCATCAACGATTCAAAACTTGAAGACTCCACCATGCTTATCAATAAAAGTTTAATTTCGGCTTTTCTTAGCATCCTTTTTTCTCTCAGCACAATTTGTTTTTCTAATAATGTGTTAGCAAATAATCGTTATTTGAATGATTCAAATCTTCGTTGGTTTTTGACACTACCGACTACGAAGACTCTTACTATTGACGGAAAAGAGTACAAAATTTTATGTAACTTTGATAATTCAATGGCCGAAAAGAAATTTGGCTGGACCACTCAATTTCAAATAATGAGGCCTGGAGTATATGGATTTGAGCTGATTCCAACAGAAGAGTGGGTAGCTGCCGAAGACAAATATCAGGAAGATACAACCAAATTGATGGAACCTGTTTTCGGGCAGAATGGTAATTGGACTGTGCCTGATGGCTTTCAAAACGGCGTTTTACCTTTGAGTGACCCTTTTGGGGCTTCTGTAAATTCCATATTTAGAGGAAAGGCAGTTCTAAATGGAGAACCTGCCGCAAATAAACTTATTTGTGTGGAGTTTTATAATCCACAAGGTTACGATTCAGGTTCACGGGCTACAAAGATTGTCCATCTCTTAAAAACAGACAGAGACGGAAAATTCAGTTTTCAGGTTCCATGGGCAGGATGGTGGGGTTTTGTTTTACTCGAAGACTTAAATTCACTAAGAGTAAGTAAATCCGGTGAACCAATTAATATAGGTGGTGTTGTCTGGACCAAATTTATTGCTAACGAATAGAGTTAATTTCACCTTTTTCTAAATAATAATTCTTAGAGATGGAAATAGATAAGACCAGGTTTGTTAAAGTAGTCAAGGGTTCTCCCTTTGAAGATAAATTAAAAATTGTCTATGAACAGCAGTTCCCGATAAATGAGAGAGTATCTCTGGAACCTTTCTTTGATCCTGAAGTCAAGGAAGCTTATGCCTATGTCTTAGAAAAAGACGGTGAAGTATTGGGTTTTGTGACTTTTCTCCTGAAATGTCATTATGCATATATTTTTTATTTAGCTACAGCTCCCTCCCACCAAGGAAAAGGAGTCGGGTCCAGAATCGTCGAGTTAGTAAAAGAAAGAGCCCACAATAAAATCTTATTCCTTCATTGTGAAGCACCACTGAAAAGCGAACCTGAACGATTAGCTGTTCGTTTAAGAAGAGAGGGGTTTTATAAGCAGCTTGGTTTTACTAAAGTCGGTAAAGATCATGAATGGAGAGGAGAAATATTTCAGACCATGGCAATAGGGGACTGGGATGAAAAAGAGGTCGAATGTTTCTGGAACTATTTCGACCCCTTATGGAAAAATGAAGATTAATTGCTTGCCGGTGTAGTTTCTACATTTTTATTGTTTTCAACGGAAGAATCGGCCAATTTCGTTACGAGGATTTGGTCGATTCTGTTCATATCAACGTCTATAACTTCGAATTTGTAACCCTTGTAGATGACGTAGTCAGTAAGTTTCGGTATCTTTCTAAGCATGTACATCATGAATCCTGCTGCCGTTTCATAAGATTCATCATCGGGGAGTTTTTCCAACTCGAAGGCTCTTTCAACTTCTTCTATTGGGGTGGCTCCATCAATAAGCCAGGAATCAGTACTTCGTTGGACAATGTAAGAATCTTCTTCGGTTTGAACCAAATTTCCCATCACAGTACTCATAACATCTCTAAGAGTAATTATTCCAACTGTCAAAGCATACTCATTGAGAATAACGGCGATATCTTTTCCACTGTTTTTAAAGACTTCCAGAGCCTCAGATAAAGATAAAGTATCCGGAAGAGAAGGAATGCTATTTAATAAACTTTTATCATGCAGAGATAATTTTTCATTTTCGAGAGCCCGACACAGAAGATCTTTTGCATCGACGTAACCGATGACCCTATCTATGGACTTATCACAGACTAAGTATTTGCTGTGAGGGTTTTCTTCGATAATTTTCTTTATTACTTCTAATGAATCGCCTAACTTGAAGAAACTAACAGATTCTCTTGGGGTCATTGCGCTCGTAACCAGGCGGTCTTCCAGTTTAATAACGTTTTCAATTGCCTGTTTTTCATCGTTATCCAACAATCCGGCTTCTGCACCCGCTCCAACGGTGGCAAGGATATCTTCACTAGTAATTGTTGATTCATTCTTAGTGGGAATTCCCATCAGTTTTAAAAAGAAATTAGATAAGCCGGTTAAACAGATAACAAATGGTTTTAAAAGTAATATCAACAGCATCATTGAGTTGATCAGGAGTAATGCATATTTTTCCGGGTTGTTTAAACCGATTCTTTTTGGGATTAGATCCGCAAAAAGAACGAAAATCATCGTGACAATAAAAAATGAACAGAAAAAGCTTAAAGAAGAGGCTATTTCGGGCTCTAAAAAATAAAGAAAGATTTTTTCGAAAAAAGGAGAGAATACAGTTTCTCCAACGATACCCCCTAAGATCGCAATGGCGTTGACACCTATTTGAATGACAGAGAAGAAAGGACCGGGTTTAATCTGTAAATCAATTACCTTCTGTGCCTTTTTGATTCCCTGTTCAAGAAATTGATGCATTTTTATTCTGCTTGAAGCTGCCAAGGAAATTTCAGCAATTGAAAAATAAGCGCTGGACAATATTAGTAGCGCCATAAAAATTAAACGGGTAGTTAAATCCATCTCCATTTTTCTCTCCGATCAATGAAGTAATTATGGCAAATTAACTGTAAAAATGGCCATGTCGTATCCAAAAATAGTCTGAATCTGTTAAGATACGCATCTTCCTTGGAGAGATGGCAGAGTGGTCGAATGCGCCGGACTCGAAATCCGGTATACGGTTATACCGTATCAAGGGTTCAAATCCCTTTCTCTCCGCCAATGCCTTAACTCCCCTGAACCGCTAAGATCCTCGTAGACCCATATAATTCAATAAGTTGCGACTAATTTTTAACTTCGTGTGAGCCTCCCTAAAGGGCCATAATCTCCCTTGAATAGTTATACGAGTGGTCCACCAAATGGTACACTAGAGCTAATTTTTAACTCCCAGTGGACCACCCATGACAAAGCTACGCGCAATCGACCTTCTTATGTATCCTGTTGGCGAATAGGGTGATGGGAACGGACTCTATTTAAAAGTTAATGGAGATTCCCGCTCTTGGTATTACCGTACAAAAATTAACGGCAAGCGGATTAAAAGAGGATTAGGTGCTCTGAAACTCGTTTCGCTCGATCAAGCCAGACAAAAAGTCCTTCAACTCAAACTTGAAGGAATTAAACCAGTCAGAAAGAAACTTTTTAAAGACTTCTACCCGGAAGCTGTCGAACACGTTGCGAAAGTAAAACAGTGGAAAAATAAGAAATCGTTTTCCCAGTGGAAAAACACCATTGAAACTTATGCTGTTCCTGTCATAGGCAATAAATCAGTAGCAAGTATTTCCACGAAGGACATCAAAGAGGTTCTCGATCCAATTTACGAAACAAAGACAGAAACAGCCTCCAGGTTGACTGGAAGACTCAAGGCTGTTTTTGATTACGCTCAAGTAGTTGGGTTACATAAAAGACCGAATCCTGCGTTGTGGGTTGGGAATTTAGACCAGTTTTTTGCTCCGAAAGCTAAGGTAAGAGCAGTAGTTCACCACAAGGCTGTTGATTGGAGAGAACTTCCCGTAGTGTTTAAGACACTTTAGGAGAGTGGGTCGATTGGGGCGTTGTCAGTTATGTTCGGAACACTTACGGCTTCCAGAGTCAATGAGTTTGTTCCTGCCAGATGGGAGGAGTTTGACTTCGAGAAAGGTATTTGGGAAATGACTGCCGGAAGAAGAAAAGACCAGAAACTTTTCCCCCACAAAGTGCCGTTAAATCAGGGCATAAAACGTGTTCTAGATAGACTACCAACGAGGGAAGGTTATTTATTTCAATCAGTTTTAGGTGATAACCTGGGTTTGACACCTTAAAAAAGGCATTAATTTTTCTATCCTCTAATAGCCAAGGTTTGTATCAAAATTACCCCATATAAAAAATTTTTTCATCGTTCGCTACCTAAACTATATATCGACAGCCGATAGCCGGCTATCACTGTCAAAGCGAGTGTGCAGGTAGCGTGCTAACTCCTGAGTTTCAGGGTTTAAATTGAGGAAATTCTGTTATATCTATTGAGCCTCAAGGTTGCTCTAATTTTTCATTTTTTTGTTCCTCGTAGTAATAGTTTACTCAGTAACGAAATACCTGTTCAAATCTCCGGGCAAACCTAATTTTCTCCTCAATGTTGGTGCTGTTTCATAATCGTCGGGTACTTCCATTGATGCGGCCTTACAAATGTTTCGTATTTAATCCGAGATCCCGGTTGTCGCATAGACTGCCGTTAATCTTTCTAACTTAACTATTGTCGTTCTTAACACGTTGAGACTTTTCACAATCTTGTCGATGGATATCGGAGTGTGATTGTTTTTTAACTTGTATTCGAGCAGGCGCGAGATTACTAATGCGATATAACAACACAGGAAGAGGTCACGGATATGCTGCTCGGAGGAAGACCTACGGACAAAATCTTGGACAGTTATTGCTTTAGTGAAACGCGCTCTGAATTTAATTTATATTGTTTTGGCGCAACATAGTTCTGTGTACTCTTGATGCATTTCTGCGAGTAGCATAATAAGTAATTCTCGATATAGTTGGTAAATTTCTCTAACGAGAAACAGCGGAAATCTCCTCCAAAAAAACATTCCGTTTTTAAATGACCAAAGAAGCTCTCACAGCCTGCATTATCTGGAGAACAACCTTTAGCAGACATGGAACGGATAATTCCGTGACGTTTAGTTAACTCAATCCATCCTTGCCAACGATAGTGGCAACCTTTTTCGCTATGGAGAATTAATCCATGATAAATTTTTCCTATAACCGCACGAGAGAGAAAATCGTTTGCCAGGTGAGCATTAGGGTGGCTATCAATCTTCCAACTCACAGGAGATCCGTCAAAATAGTCAATTATCACAGAGAGATAAGCTTTGCCTCCCGGAATAGAAAATTCTGTAATATCAGTAAGCCACTTCTGATTTGGAGATTCAGCTTTGAAATTTCGATTAATAATGTTATCAGGAGCTTCACTGATTTCCCCACGATAGGAGCTGTAGCGCCGTTTTTTGACACTTGCCGCCACTAACTTCCTTTGCCTCATGATTGTTCTTATCACTTTCTCTGAAAGTCTAATTCCCTGCTGTTTTAATTCTTGATGAATACGACGATATCCATAACAGCAATAGTTGTCCTTAAAAATTTGTTCTATTTTTTCTACTTGCTCGGCATAGCTATCCTTGCTTAAACAAGCTCTGCACTGATAGTAATATGAACTCCTTGCCAGCCCAACGAAGTTCAGCAAGTCCTTTAGTTCATATTTTTCCTTGAAGGCATCAACGATCTGTTTCTTTTCCCTGTTGTTGAGGTTTATGGTGTTGATGCCTTGTTTTTTTTATTATCTTCATTCCCTTCTGGAGAATTTCAATCTGCATTTTCAAATTTCTAATTTCGTCTTGAAGATGCTCAATCTCCTTAGGGCCTAAATTGGATTGTATGACAGGGCTTATTGAGCCTCTGCGAATTAATTTATCATCTCTTATCAGTCCGGCAATACCTTTCTTTTTATACTCATTGTGCCAATAGTAGATTGTTTGACGGACATAGCCAATTTCATCAGCCACGTCCTTTACCATTTTTCCCTTTTCAAAACACCTCTTAATGACTTTTAGCTTAAATTCCGCAGTAGGAACAGCCGGATGCAACCCAGTGTTAAGTAAGACTTTCTTTTTTCTTGGCGAGGGAGAACTATTCTGTTGGGCAATCTATTGATATAAGGTTTGATGACTAAAACAGTTACCCATCTGTTGGATAGTTTGACTAATGCTACCAGTGGCAGAGTAGACCTCAAGGGCTCGCATGCGGATGTCCTTTGAAAACATTTGATTACTCCTATGTTGTCCAACTTTTTGTCCGCAGGGCCCTCCCGGACGATGGTTACTCATTGACAGCGAAAGTTATAAATATAATAAAAATCGCCACAATAATAGCTCCCAAGATAGAAAGTGCAGAGGAAATAGATTTTCGAAGCTTTATTAATTCTGCAACTTGTTCTTTCAACTCTTGATTTTCCTTAGCCAAGGAACTAAACGTGGTTTGTAAACTAACAATTTTTGTTTGAATATTGTTATGTTCAGAGCTATTGAAAGATAGTTTTTTATCTAAATCAGTGAAAAGTGCTCCCGTCTGATTTTTTAGATACCTTGTCTCTTTTTGAAAAGATAGTCTAACCGATGAGAGCTCCTTATTAAGAGCGACATAGTGGTCATCTGTTCTGCTTCTTAGAACTTCAAGATGGTTTTTAATCTCTTCTTGGAGCTCAGCCGCCGTGGAATACAGTTCGTCTCTGGTCACCACCTCAGAAGGGGATTCTTCTATTTCATCAACTTTTTCTTCTAGCTCGCTGAGTTTTTCTTTTAGGCCGCTAAACTTTTCTTTAAGTTCATCTAATTTCGTGTCTACGTTGTTGAAATCGCTGATTACGTCCGTTTCTAGATCATTAATTGAATCTCGGAGGTCTTCTGTTATTTCTTCAAGGTTTTTTATGCCGTACTTTATATCAGATTTAACTTCCTTTAATTCCTCTCCGAGTTCGTTTTTATCGGACTGTAAGCTTTCAATTTTTGCTTTAAGACCATTTACTATAACTAATAATTTATTGAGCCTTTCCTCAATTTCTGTATTGTTAAAAAGTTGTCCTTTGCTTTTTTCTCTTTTAACTTCTGGGATTTCTATTCGTTTAAGGTTTAAAGATTGGACCCGAGGCAAAATACCGATTCTGAGTGGTAGTCCCACACTCGGTCCATCGTAAGGCGGGATGAGTTCTTGAGATTGAAGTTCCTCAACAGTAGCGTCTTCTGTGAATGAATTATGAGGGAGCGAACCTGTCATCTTTATAGAGTACGAAAGATTTTTAATAAAATTTATATCATCCAGTCCATTCTAGCTCTACACAGGTCCACGAAGACACTAGGGGTAACTTGGTGTCGAAAAGCAAGACTTTGGTAAGTCTCGGAGGTTGGATAAAAATCTAGAACAAGTCGCTGTGGGTTCCCGTGCGTAATAGTTCAAGAAGTAATTCATCTTGGACTATTCGGTAAACAAGAAGCCAGTCCAGTTGGATATGACACTCACGCAGTTGATATAGTCTTTGCTAGTTGTTAACGCATGGTCTCTATATTTGGCTTCTAATGGTTCTTGGCATTGAATTGTCTTAACAGCAGTTTCAAGCAAATTAAGGTCAAGGTCTCTTTTCTTGGCCCGTTTAAAGTCC
>CANTYJ010000038.1 GCA_947854175.1 uncultured Turicimonas sp.
ATTGGCGCGAAAGTCATGCCGGACTGGAGGATTTGCCGACTAACAGAAGATGGAATAAAGAGGTTCTATTATTTGTAAACCTCGTTTTCCTTCAGTAGACACGTGTGAAAATTTGCACTGATGCAATACGATTCTCCTTTATCGGAAAAGTATTTATAACCAATATAAGATCCGTACGCATCCTACGGACCTTTTTAGCCCAATGATAGGATCGACTTTCAACAATGATTACACTATAAAAGTAGTTTTAAACATAAAGCTGAACGTCTCTAGACTAATTTTCCCCAAGGCAGAAACATTGTGAAAAGTCTCAAAATTGCACCATCTAAATCTTTTGGTCGTACTTAAATCACCACTTGATATCAAGTTCTCCGTATGGTCGAAACTAATTTAATTAAATACTTTGTAAAAGAATGTTTAAAAAATATCTCCTAACGTAGAAATTTTTTTCTATACAAATGATCCCCCGACTTGAGTCCGTTGTCGTTCATCAACATAAATATTCACTCTAATTTATTGACTATTATAGTCGAACAACATTGCAACTCTTTATAGGTTGTTTGAAGTTAATTTGGAAGTTCTAATTTATAAAAATATGCTTCTATTCTCAGCCGTTGTTTGTCTCCAGTGGCCCTATCTGGAATATGATTTCTTAGTTTTACATAATGACGACAAGCGGAAGGTTTCGTATTATTAGAAATTCTTAGGATTTCTTCAGCATAAGGTAAGAAGTTATTTATAGGAATAGTTTTTCCTAACAAAGGTTTAACATTCTGGACAGGTTCCATTCCTTCTGCTTCGGCTTCACGGTCATTTGGCCACGCTTTATTAATTACGACTTTATCATCTGGAAGGAGATCTACTCCAAAAATATACTGAGGTTTTCCGGCACTACTTATCCAACAGGGAGGGTAACCAAATCCAGCTTTCTTAGCTAGGTATTTATTTCGAATATCAACCAACTTCACTTGTTCCTGAAGGTGAGAGTTCTCGGATTTACATTGAGCTAAAGTTATTTTTTCCTGATTATCCTCATTTAAGGCTAACTTGATATTTTTCAATTCAGTCTGCGCTTCAAGTAGCGCTTTTTCACTGATTGAAAGCTTTTCTTCTGCCTCCGTAAGCTCCTCTTTGGAAGCAATATTTTTCCCCTGAGCTACTATAGAGGCCGCGTCAAGTAATTTCTTACTAATATCAGAGAATTCTTCTTTGGACTCCTCGAGGACTTTCATTAGTTCCGTGCCCAAAGAAATAGCGTTGGCTGCTTGTTTTTTAGTTATATTTGCTACAACTGACAAACATTTATTGCAGGGCATCATTGGAGAAATCGGATCTTCTGGGTCGGGCTTGCAATACCCTAGTTCAGTTAATTTTTCAATAAAAAGTTTTTGGTCATTAATCTGTTTTTTTTGCTCTACAATTACTCTTTGCTGTTCTTGAGCTTCTTGATTAGCCATAAATAGTCTAGTTCCAAGAAGCATAACTAGAAGAAGAACCAGTGTAAAGGCCAGTTCAGTTAATGAAATATTGAAAACCTCATTTTGTTGACCCATCATAGCCTCTTAAACCACTTAAAAACTGAAAAAGATGAAGGAGAATAAGCTGCCACTTTCTTTTTTGTGAGCTCATCAACTTCCTTGGTCAAATTACCTAATGATTGCTCAAAGCCAAGGGCCACAGATTGCAGTTTTGTTTTCACTTGATTTACTTCATCGTCTACTTTAGCTCGTGTTTCTTTTTCAATTAAATTCAAACCGTCTTCGACTCGCTGTACATTAATTCTTAAAGGTTCACTGGATTTTCTTATTTCTTCATTACTCTTATTTAATGAATCTGTAACATCTGATATAGTCTTTTGAAGTTCATCAATCTTGTATGCCAGACCATTAAGATTAGAAATTCCGTTGAAAAGTTCTAAGTCTTTATTAAATTGTTCCAACGAAACCTGTAAAGAATCGACACTTTGGGTCACATCTTTTGCTTGAGCATGAAGAACCTCAGAACAATCCTTAATAGATCTTTGCAAAGGAGAAGAATCTATAGCCAAGGAAGACTCTAAGCTATGAAGATCTTGTTTTAACTTGTCCTTAAATTCATTTAGTAGAGCAAGAACAAGTTCTTCCTGTTTTTTTATCTGAGCATTTGATGTCTCTTTCAGAGTTTCTTCGAAACTTGTAACCAAGGAGTTTAGAGAAACTCGGGTCTCCGCTGAGATTTTATTTAATGATTCTAGCGAAGTTTCTTCTATGCCTTGAATCTGCTTTTTCACCACTGTCGTAGTTTCGACAAAAGAGGTTAAGTTTCTCTCCATCAACTTAGTCCAATTGTCATCTAGTTCTTTAGTCTTATCCTGCAGTTGCTGGTGAAAACTCTTAAGCGCCTCTCCCTCTACAACAATATCGTTCCCCACACGGCTCGTTGCATTAAGCATAACTTCTAATAATTGTTCAAACTTCTGAATACTTTCAACAAGCATGTTGTTCAAGAGTGCTAAATTCTGGCAACTAACTTGCAATATAAAATTTATGCCTTCGTTTTCATTAACGAGTTTTGGATCTCCCAGATTAGAGATTTTTTCAAGTTCTGGATTAGCGTTTTGTGTTTGGCTAGAATGAGAGAGATGTGATGTAGATTCTTTATGTAAGGAAACTTCGGTCGTCCCTCCATTGCCTGTAAAAACCTTTAATCTTGGATGAGATGAGTCAAAAGTAAATATAAATAGTCTGACAGCCATTCCAACAAACGTTGTTAACATTGCGGCAGCAAACCTTATTGCCAATTCTGAAACTGAAAATGCGTCATTTCGTATTGAAGTCAGTGCAATAATAATTGACGCAATCGTAAAAAGAAATCCAAGGTAATAACAACTATCAGCGTAGGAAAAGAGTACTTTTTGCGGTTGATTTTGAACATAAATCCCTCCAGTAATCACATAGATCATCATAAAAAAGAAAGGTATCGTGAAGCTCCAAAGCCAAATTGGATCTGACCAAAGCACCCCAAACCCGTTCAAAGGAGAAGCGGTGTGCTCAAACCCCAAAGCGAAGGAATAAAGAGAAGAGATAATTTTTCCTAGTAAAACTATAATGAATAGACTTTTAAGCATAGATTGTATTATTTCCCTACAGGATCGACTTTAACTATGGAAGCTCCAGCATCATTAAAATACGCTTTCCAAAAGTTGACATTTTTATTGGTTTGAAATTTAGGCTGATTTGTGAGGTAGAAAAGAGTAACGTCAACACCCATCAACTTCGTTCTGATTCCGGCAAAATAAGCTGTTTTTTTAAATTGCTTAAAATCTTGTTTGCTACTATATAACGAATACTCTTTGGAGTTATGAAGCATATCAGAAAAAATGTAAAGCTCTTGAGGACCTTCGGTGTGGTACTTCTGAAAAGAATTAACTGAAATTGACTGTAATTGTTCAAATAACCGCGACTCTCTAGAAGGAACCGTCACCAACTTTAGTTGCTGAAGTGCTTTCCTTAAAGGCTCTTCAAAGTTTCGTTGAAATCGTTTCTTTAAGAGGTTTCCGTTTTCTGTAAGAGTATTAGCGTCACCTCCATCCCTAACTTTGCAAAGGGAAAAAGCAGGTTTTCTTTGAATAGGTTCAGATTGAGAAATAAAATACACTGAAATCATCGTACCTGGCGACTGTTGCCTAACGATGTTATTTATCTCAACATTAATGAAATCTTTCTGATTCTCAGTGAGAGGATCTGTTTCGTCTATAAGAATGACAACATTGCCAAACGGTTGAATGTTCCCATTAGTTTTGGGGCATAACGTTGCTTTATCAACTTCCTGTTTAGGTTGAAAGAAATAGTAAGCAGCTATTCCTGCTCCTGCAAGAATAATCAAAACCAGAACAACTATAAAAACTATCTCTTTTACGTGAGACTTTTCCTGTCTTCTGATCGGTGTATACATCGCTAAGCTCCCTGAGGTACATAATCATCATTATGATTTTCAAATATTCCTGCAGTTGTCAGAGGCGTTCCATATACTCCTTCAAGAGCTCCTCTCTGCAAGCGATACGTTTGAATAATTTCTGATTGTATTCGAACCTGATCACTTGTTAACTGATCAACTAGTCGGTTCAATTCTGTTATTTTTTCGTGCCCCACTTTTATTTCATTAGTTATATCTATTGCCCATTCTTTACCCGCAACAATAGGGGGAATAAAGTCGTAATTAAAAATTTCGTATTCAAAGAAGTACTTTGGAGCAGGACTTTTTCGAAGGAGTTGATTATCATGCCGATATTGACTGATTACAGCTCGAATCGCCTTTTGGGCATTTCTATGTGCATTTTGGTACTCATTGAGAATAGTCTCTTTATCAATCAATGCACTTTTAATTGAAGCCAAGGCGTGTTGAGCCCTTTTCACATAATCATTGAACGATTGTAAATGATTAGTTTGATGAGCATTCAATTGATTGATTAAAGAACAATAAAACTCATCCCAACGATTTCTTGAGTTGTTATACTCTCTGGTTTTATCTGCATACCCTGGATAACAGTCACGGAAATAATATCCGTCAGCCAATGCCAAACAACCCATAGCCACTGTCACCAGAAAAAGAATCCAGCTCATCATGTCTTTGAGGCCTAAAGGATTTTCTTTAAAAGATTCCCACCCTATTGATGTAGCTGTCTCGACGGAGGTCTGCAATGCATCTCGGTAATGCCCTACAAACAAACCAAACATACAAACGAAAGCCACAAATACTACCAAAGAAAGAAACCCAATTAATCTCCTTGACTTGGATACATGGTTCATATAGATAAGCCCCTTATATCCAAGAGAGAAGGAGATGCCGGCGTTAATGCTAGAAAAAAACATTGCATAGAAAAATCCTGCTAAAAGCCCACCATCAAGGTTTGTAGAAAAGAGTGTTGCGTTTGCAATAGACTCAACCCCCACAATAAAAATAAGGATAAGTATAGAAATGAAAGTGCTATATACGTTTGATTCCTTACAAGGACGAAAGAGGTTATTCTCTCTTTGAAATATTTCATAATCTTTCGTTGCTTGATCAATCCTTGCTTTTTCAAAGTCTAACTGCACTTTGTTGCCATTAATCATCTGCTCCAGTTCATTTTTAAACTGCACCGGAACAATCCGAGCATTACTAACTGCATTTTTGACATCATCAGTATTGACATGCATTGATGAATCTTTGTTATTTAACACACCCGATGCATAGGTTGCATATTGAGTTACGATTTCCTGATATATATTTTCAATTTTTTGCTCGGTTGGCGAGAGTGCTACAGATGCGGTATCTGGCAGATCTTTATTTGCGTCCTGTTTAGCTTCCTCGGAAATTCGAAAATTCTTTACCACTTTGTCTATATCTACTGGCGCAAGAGGTGAGTTATCGATGAGATATTTGTTGTCTCCTCTTGTCAAAGTAATAGTTGTCCGTCCGGTGACGGATGCATTTGATATTTTGCCAAACATAGTCTTCTCGGAACTAAAGTTAGAAATTTGAAATTGTTTGTAATAATTCTATACTTAACCTAAAAACCACTATATTTATAATTTTTAACAGCTCGCTATTTACCTTAATATTAGGACATTCCTTTGGTTATTACCCTTAAGTAATTACACTGGTTCAATTGCTTAAACAAATTTATAGTATGAGTGGTGTTATGCAAATATGTTACACAACTGGTTAAAACTCTCACGAAATAACAACAATGTGCCCCTCCATGATGAACCCAAAATACACTGAGCTAGAATCAAAAGGCCAAAAAAGTTCGTAAACAACCAATAACAGATCAATGAAATAACCGAATATCCAGACACCGCATTTAGTCTTTCGCCTAAAGAAAAAGTAATGAGGGTGAAGAACCTTCTCCTTTTTCGATTTAACACTTTTCATTGTTCGTCGATTCTTTCTAAAAGATCTCCTTTTCTTGAAGTTGGCTATTTAGTCCAGTTTTTTGATGGTGCCCACTTTTAGTATCGTTTGTGGTTAGCTTACTTAAACTTGTCGTTTGACAAAATGGCAGAGGTAAGTATCAGTCAGTTCACTTCGGAAGGTTCCCCGACAATTGTCAATCTGATTGGTCAGTTAGCTGAATATGAACATTTAGAAAACGACTG
>CANTYJ010000039.1 GCA_947854175.1 uncultured Turicimonas sp.
CATCTTGAGGGGGTGGCGGCGAGAGCCGTGCGAGTTCAAATCTCGCCGTCGGCACCAAAGATAACTCAGATCATTTCGATGTTCTGAGTTATTTTTTTGCTTCTGAATGAGCGGTTTGAAATGAACAGAATCACCTTTTCTCTTTAAGAACAATTGGCTTAATCAGAAAAATACTTCCTCAAATTAAGGTCTATAGAAGTGTAAACAATTGAACTGGTTGCTATAGAAATTCAATGCTTAATCCAATAATTCTTTATTTTCCGGCACTGCACCGATGAAGCGGAAATTAAAAACTGATATTCCGAAAAAAGGCATTTTTTTGAATATGCTGTCGAAATTGAAAATTGAGGTTCAAAAAACAGTTCGTCTGACAAACTTAGTCAAAAAATTGAGTTCTAAAATTCTTTAAGCTTATAAAGCACAACTCTAGAAACTGTTTTTTCTGTGGTTTTAAAAGAACTATTTGTTTATCTCGTCTACAGCAGGAAAAAATCTGGAATGAAAGCAATGTTCGGAAAATTTAGGCAACAAAAAACTCCGGAATCCGGAGTTCTTCATTAATTGGTGCCGACGGCGAGATTTGAACTCGCACGGCTCTCGCCGCCACCCCCTCAAGATGGTGTGTCTACCAATTTCACCACGTCGGCTAAAAAGTTCCGCTATTCTAGCGCGGAATTTGATTTTGTGCAGGAGATTCTGTAGTTTTTTGTTCTACAGGTGCTTTCGGAGTTGTAACAGGTTGTTGAGCAGGAGCTGTTTCAGTAACAGTTCCTAATACACCGCCGGAAACAGGAGCACGGTTGTGCTTTGCACCAATGGTCAGGGCCAATGTTGAGCAGAAAAAGATGGTTGCTGCAACGGCTGTAGAACGAGACAGGAAGTTGGCGGAACCTGTTGCTCCGAACAATGAACCGGAAGCACCCCCACCAAAAGCTGCTCCCAGATCAGCACCCTTACCATGTTGTAATAATACTAAAACGATAACTGCAAGTGCACTCAACACCTGGAGGACAATTGCAATAGTAATAATGTAATTCATGAGTTTTTAAACCAATTAATTTATATCTTCGACTGCACTGGCAGCCTGAACGATTGCATAAAAATCTTCAGCCTTTAAAGATGCACCGCCTATTAACCCACCGTCAATATCAGGACAGGAAAAAAGCTTTTCTGCGTTAGACGGTTTGACTGAGCCACCGTAAAGTATTCTTAGCAAAGATGCATCTGCAGGATTGCGTGATTTTACACTATCTCTAAGAATCTTGTGTACTTGTTGAGCTTCTTCAGGAGTAGCAGTTTTCCCTGTTCCGATAGCCCAGACAGGTTCATATGCCAAAGCTCCGGTACATAAACCGGCTGTACCGACAACATCCAGAACTGCATTTAATTGTGAAAGCACCACCTCTACAGTCTGTCCGTTTTGTCTTTGCTCCAGAGTCTCTCCGACACATAAAATCGGTCTCACGCCGGCGTCTATCACACGTTTGGCTTTTTCTGCGACAACTTCGTTAGTCTCACCAAATAACTGTCTTCTTTCAGAATGGCCTATGATGACATAGGAGGAGCCAACATCAGCAAGCATTGATGCGCTGACTTCTCCGGTATAAGCACCTGATTCATACTGAGAGCAGTTTTGTGCACCAACTCCCATGGAAATGGCTGAAGTAAGTAATCTGTTTTTGAAAAAAGGTATATAAACAAAAGGCGGACAAACAACTGTTTCCGTTGTCGTTTCCATGAAACCTGTGTAGTTTGAAACCCATTGATCGATGAGTTCAAAGGAACCGTTCATTTTCCAGTTACCGACCACTAAACTTCTACGCATGGGAAAGCCCTTAAAAGTTAAAAAATAATAGACAAAGAGTTTAGCAAATCGCTCTAATTGATTGACTTTTTCCTTAGAAGTGCCAAGATTAGAAACAAATTTTCACGTAACTTTTATATAGATCTCACAACAGTTCTATGAGCCAATCAGATACTTCTCATTAACCACTTTTTAGATGATCCAGAATCATTCCAGCCGACTTCCCTTCCTCTGGAATTAATTCTTGATTCCAGACGGACTCCAAACGTAAAAGGATCATCTTTTAATCCGGGTTTAAAGTCGTAGAGTTGATAACCCTTTCTGAATTTGGTCGGAGAAAGATTAGGCATGATGACGTTACAGCCATATTCAATACCTAGTTCTCTACCCTCGGGATGAAGAACTTGCAATGCTGTGGCTGCTGCAATATTAATATTTCCCAGAACTAGTCTGCAAACCGCAATCATGTTCAAAGATAATTGGAAAAGCTTGTCGTTTTCCATTTGTCCAAGCGAAACAAGATCAGCTTCTTCAGACATGAGATAAGGGCCCATGCCAATCATATCAACATCGAGCTTTTGGAACATCCGGATATCTGCGCAGAGGTCTTCGAGTGTCTGTCCCGGTATTCCAATCATGACACCGGTTCCAACCTGATAACCGCATTCTCTTAAATTTTGTAAACAACGAAAGCGGTTATCCAGAACTTTTTCGTTGTTTCCTTTGCCGGAATGAAGCATATCGAAAAGTTCTCTATTGGAAGTTTCAAATCTTGCCAGATATCTAAGGTTCCGGCGGTTTCCACTTGCTTTAGCCCAACGTTCATAAACTTCTATAGGTTGTTCACCTAAAGAAAGCGTGATACCCAGACCGTCAGGTAACTTCTCAGACACCGTTTTTTCGTGAATCTCAATCAAACATTCTTCGATAAAAGAAATAAATTTCTCATCGTGACGTTCTCCCGCCTGAAGGCAAATCGAACCATAGCCATTGTCTGCTGCCCAAAGAGCTTGTCCAACAATGTCTTCTTTATCCATTAGGTAACGCTTGACATTGTGGTTATCCTTCCTGATTCCACAATAACGGCAATTGGCTGTGCATATATTTGAGCATTCAATTAATCCACGGTAATACACTTTATTGCCGGTGTTCTCTGTCGTTCTTCTGTAGGCTTCCTCTTTTAATTTTTGACAATCTTGAGGATCTGTTAAACCTAAAAGATAAACAATTTCTTCATCTGTGAAGGTTTGCTTTTTAAGAATGTCAGAGAGATTAAACAAATTAAGTTCCTCACGAATAAAAGGGTAAGACTTTGAACACGCTATTATCCTGAATAATTAATTTAAAACAAACTAAAAAACATTTGATTGCAAGATTGTTAACCGGATAAGATGAACTGTTAAGTATTTTCGAATAAATATGAATAAATAATATGAAAGTTGCAATTTAAGTAATTAGTTGTCATTCTCATTTGAATAAATTTCTCAGACTATTGAGCAAGCTCACCTCCCGGAGTCAGTGATTTTGACAAACAAAAAAACCCGATGAACTTAATCACCGGGTTGCTTGTGTTTATCGAGGATTAACCGACGATAATGTCAGGATTTTCATCAGTTGAATGTTTTTCCTGAGCTTGTCTTTCCTGACGAACAGGTTTTTCGATCAAAGCTTTCATTGAAAGTTTGAACTTACCCTTTTCGTCTGCTTCAGTTACTTTAACCTGAACTTCTTGTCCTTCTTTGAGATAGTCGGTTACCTTATTTACTCTTTCGTGAGCAATCTGGCTGATATGGAGTAAGCCTTCTCTACCCGGAAGAACCTGAACGATCGCACCAAAATCAAGAATCTTCGTTACAACCCCAGTGTAGACCTGACCTACTTCAACTTCTGCAGTAATTTCATCAATTCTTCTCTTGGCTTCAAGAGCTGCTGCCTCATCGACAGAAGCAATCGTGACAGAACCGTCATCTTCAATATTGATAGTAACGCCGGTTTCTTCAGTCAAAGCACGGATAACTGCACCACCCTTACCGATAACATCTCTAATCTTTTCAGGATTAATCTTGAATGAAAGCATTCTGGGAGCGTATTTGCTCAATTCACGGCGTTCGTCACCGACAGCGTCATGCATCTTACCAAGAATATGCATTCTGCCTTCCTTAGCTTGAGCAAGTGCAACTTCCATAATTTCTTTGTTGATACCTTCAATCTTGATATCCATTTGGAGAGCTGTCACACCGTGATCAGTTCCGGCTACCTTGAAGTCCATATCACCAAGATGATCTTCATCGCCAAGAATATCTGTCAATACAGCAAACTTGTTGCCTTCTTTGATCAGGCCCATTGCAACACCGGCAACAAAGTCTGTAAGAGGAACGCCTGCATCAAGAAGAGATAAGCAACCGCCGCAGACACTTGCCATGGATGAAGAACCGTTGGATTCACAGATTTCAGACACAACTCTCATGGAGTATTCGAAATCTTTTTCCGGTGGCAATACAGCTAACAGAGCTCGTTTTGCAAGTCTGCCATGACCGATTTCACGACGTTTGGGTGAGCCGACACGGCCGGTTTCACCGGTTGCAAACGGAGGCATGTTGTAATGCATCATGAAACGTTCACGGTATTCACCGCCTAAAGCATCAACTACCTGCTCGTCCTGCTTTGTTCCAAGTGTTGTTACAACAAGTGCCTGAGTTTCACCACGGGTAAACAAGGCAGATCCGTGGGTTCTTGGAAGAACTCCAAGTCTGATTTCGATAGGTCTGACTGTTCTTGTGTCGCGGCCGTCGATACGACGTTCTCCTGCGAGGATCTTACCACGGACATGTTTGGCTTCCATCTCGAAAAGAATGTTATTGACGTCGTTTGCTTCAGGCTCTTCGAGCTCTCCGGCTTCAACAGCAGCAGCAATCTTTTCTTCTACATCTTCGTAAATCAAACGCAGACTTTCATTTCTATCCTGTTTGTTGCGGTGAGTGAACGCCTCATGAATTCTTTCGCCGACAATTTCACTAATTTTTGCAATCAGAGCTTCATTCTTAGGTGCAGGTTCCCAATCCCACAGAGGTTTACCACCTTCTTCTACGAGGGCATCGATTGCTTCGATGATAACCTGCATTTTTTCGTGGCCGAACATAACGGCGCCAAGCATGACTTCTTCAGACAACTGCTGGGCTTCTGATTCGACCATCAACACTGCTCTTTCCGTTCCGGCAACTACCAAATCCAGCTTGGAGTCTTTGAGCTGAGACTCAGTCGGACAAAGAACATATTCATCGTTGATGTAACCTACTCTGGCCGCACCGATAGGACCGTTGAACGGTACACCGGAGACAGCCAAAGCTGCAGAAGCTGCAATCATGGAAGGAATGTCCGGATCAACTTCCGGGTTTACAGAAAGTACGTGAATAATAATCTGTACTTCATTGAAGAAACCTTCCGGGAACAAGGGACGAATCGGTCTGTCAATAAGACGGGAAGTTAGAGTTTCTTTTTCGCTGGGACGGCCTTCACGTTTGAAGTATCCGCCCGGGATCTTACCGGCGGCATAAGTCTTTTCAATGTAATCAACAGTTAAAGGAAAGAAGTCCTGTCCCGGTTTAATTTCTTTTTTGGCGACGACGGTAGCCAAAACGACGGTGTCATCCATGTCACAGATAACTGCACCGGATGCTTGTCTGGCGATTTCACCTGTTTCGAGTTTGACATTGTGATCACCATATTTAAAAGTCTTCACGACCTTATTAAACATTGTCATGTGTAGTATTCCTATTACTCGGCACACTGCGGTATCTGCGGCTCCGAAGTCTTTGAGACTCCATCACGCACATATCGCAACGCGCCGGTTTAAATTAATTAACCAAAAACAAATACAGCGGCAAGCGAAATTAATCGCTGACCGCTGCTGAAATCATTTAGCCGATTGCAAGGATTACTTACGAAGTCCGAGAGCGTCGATAAGTGCCTTGTAAGCGTCAACATCACGACCCTTGAGGTAGTCAAGGAGTTTACGACGACGGGAAACCATCTTCAAAAGACCGCGACGGCTGTGGTGGTCTTTAGGATTAACTTTGAAGTGTTCTGTCAGTTCGTTGATACGATCTGTCAACAAAGCAACCTGAACCTGAGGAGATCCTGTATCACCTTCAGACTGAGCAAACTTTGCAACGATTTCAGCTTTTCTTTCTGTGGTCTGTGCCATTTCAAATTTCCTTTTCGCTAATGCGGTTACGTGCGGTATCAGTTGGAATTAACTGAACCGTGTTAAAAAACGAGTCGAATTATAACGGAAAATCTTTCAAAACACTGCATAGTGAATTTGTAACGAGGTGTCCAAAATGGAAGGGCTATTTCGCCTTCTGCTTTATCCAACCGGAAATTCCTGCTTTTCTGATAGCCGGTGTCAGAACGTCCTTGCCCATGACCGCCTTATCACCGAGAGGAGAGCCGGAAACCGGTCCGGAATCTTCCGATTCAGTTTCTTTTTTTACCTTTTTCTTCGTTTTTTTGGGTGAAGGAGCCGCAAGATTTTCGTAGGCGCGTCTGAACAGTTCCAGCAATAGACGATTATTGTCCGGGTCTTCTACCACCCACATTTCATTGGCGGCTTCGGGAAAAAGTTTCTTTTTGGGTAAGTCGGGCCATTTTTCCCGCATCTGGGCATTTGTTTTAACCAGTAGCTCCTCACCGCATAAAAAACCGACCGGTTTCTCATTGATATAAATGCAGAAGACGTTGAACATTTTTTTAAAGCGAGCCTGTCCGAGTGCTTTTAATATGTCAACGTAATATGTGGCAAGTTCTGATGTCTTCATAACCTATTTTAGGCACAACCCTCTTATTTTCTCACAATAGTTAATTTTTTACAATGTCAATTTGTATGAGGATAAAATTTGAATATATATTTAAAATTCGTCCTGTAATTCGAGGATAATTTTGGGTATTGATTGTCTTCGTTTGCATGTTGAAATTCGTAAATTCTCTTTTTTTAACTGTCGACCCTCCCACAGACAGTGATCGCCATCCTAAGTTGATTGGCGATTTTTTTTAACCAATAAAAAACCTTCCGACTTTTAAGAAGGAAGGTTAAAAAATCAGAAAATCAATTAAACAGCAGATGCTTCGTTTTCAAACTGTGGATTTTTCTTTTCAGCAACCACTGAAAGCTTATTTAAAGCATCAAGATAAGCCTTTGCTGAAGCGGCCAGAATGTCGGGATCTGCTCCGTTGCCATTGACCATTCTTCCTCCGAAAGACAGTCTGACAGTAACTTCTCCCTGTGCCTGTGTACCTAAAGTCAATGCATTAACTGAGTAGAGCAGCAGCTCTGCTCCGCTCTTGGCACAACTTTCGATGGCATTAAATGTTGCATCGACCGGACCATTGCCTTCGGCTTGCCCTCTTCTTTCCACTCCGTTTTCCAGGTAAACAATCTCAGCATGAGGGCGTTTACCGGTTTCGCTTTCCTGCTTCAGGGAAACGAACTTGATATTCTGTGTTTCAGTATATTGTTCATCAAAGAGAGACTGAATATCTTCATCAAAAATATCCGTTTTGCGGTCTGCAAGCTCTTTGAAACGTGCAAATGCCTCATTAATTTCTTCTTCACTCTTGGTAGGGATGCCCAATTCTCTGACTCTCTGACGGAAAGCCGAACGTCCGGAAAGCTTTCCAAGAATGAGGCGGTTTGTTTTCCAGCCTACATCTTCTGCGGTCATGATCTCATAAGTTTCCTTAGCTTTAAGAACACCGTCCTGGTGGATACCGGAAGCGTGGGAGAAGGCATTCGCACCGACGATCGCTTTATTTGGCTGAATTGGGAAGCCGGTAATTGAAGAAACAAGCTTAGATGCAGGAACAAGCTGCTTGGTATCAATGTAACAGCCAAGATTAAAGAAATCTTTACGTGTTTTAACCGCCATTACAACCTCTTCCAGAGGACAATTGCCTGCTCTTTCACCTAACCCGTTAATGGAGCATTCAATTTGACGGGCACCTCCAAAATGAACTCCGCTCAGGGAGTTTGCCAAAGCAAGACCCAAATCATTATGACAATGGACAGACCAGACCGCTTTGTCTGAATTGTAGACATGCTCTCTTAAATCTTTAATAAACTCACCGAATTGTGAAGGCACAGAATATCCGACTGTGTCGGGAATGTTAATGGTATTAGCGCCTTCCCGGATTGCTGCTTCGATAACACGGTAAAGGAATTCGGGTTCGGAGCGTGAAGCATCTTCGCAGGAGAATTCAATATCATCAGTATATTTCTTGGCTTCTCTGATGGCATTAACAGCGGCTTCAATAACCTGTCCCGGCTTCATGTTGAGTTTCTTCTCCATATGAAGCGGAGATGTTGCAATAAAAGTATGAATTCTTCTTCTGGGAGCGGCCTGAATAGCCATACCGGCTTTTTCAACATCTTTAATATTGGCTCTGGCTAAAGAACAAACCGTTGAATTCTTGACGACCTGTGCAATGGCTTCAATAGCTGCGAAATCACCGGGGGAGCTGGCTGCGAAACCTGCCTCAATTACGTCGACTCCCATCCGTTCCAACTGCTTAGCTATTCTTAGTTTATCGGCTTGCCCCATGGTTGCGCCGGGACTTTGCTCACCATCTCGAAGAGTGGTATCAAAAATAATTAATTTTTCCGGTGTATTCATAGCTTCTTACTTGTTTTATTAATGATTTGAGTTAAAGGTTTTCTGTTTTTTTGAAACATCTTTTAATTATATGGTTCCTGAGGTTAAAGGCGCTAATAAAAAATAGGATTAATAGAAGATTTCTATTTTGGGCAATCATCTTCCGGACACACAGACAATCAACCAGATATTTAGATCCTCCCGAAAACGATTCCGACAGGCGCAAAAAAGCGCCCCGAAGGACGCCTAATTTTTTACTTCAAATTATTTCTCATCTTCTGAAGGTTCATCCAGCTCGATGATGTCATCCTTTGGCCGGACCGGGTTGTTCTGTCCCGTGTACCAAAGATAGAACTGGTAAACAAATCCGCTCAGAGCGTACAAGCAGAAAAGAATGAATACGACCAGAGCCGGATCGTTGGCTACGACGAACAGAAGAACCACAGCCGCAATCAGGAACCAGAATGGAACGCTTCTGCCATAGTGAAAGCTCTTTCCGGAATAGAAAGGAGCATTGCAGACCATTGTAAGACCGGCATAAACCGTAATGACAAGTGCCATCCAAGGTAACCATGCAGAATCGACCGGTATTCTCTGATCAACAGCAAGCCATACAAATCCGGCTACGAGAGCTGCAGCGGCCGGTGAAGGCAACCCTTGGAAGAAGCTTTTATCAACAACTCCTACGTTTGTATTAAATCTGGCTAACCTAAGAGCAGCTCCTGCGCAGTACACAAAGGCGGCAGCCATTCCTAAACGTCCCAGGCCATGGAGAGTCCACTGATATACCACCAATGCCGGTGCCATACCGAACGCACACATATCAGCCAGAGAATCAAATTCAACACCGAAAGAGCTAGAGGTGTGAGTCAGTCTGGCTACGCGTCCGTCGCAACCGTCAAGGACCATAGAGACGAAAATCGCGATAGCAGCCTTTTCAAAATCACCCTGCATCGCAAAAACGACCGCATAAAATCCTGAAAATAGGCTGGTCAGAGTAAAAAGGTTTGGTAATAAGTAAATACCTTTCTTCTTAACTGTATCAATCCGTTCTTTGACGATTGCCTGCGGAGTCACCCGGGGCCTTGGAGCGAAGCTCAAGCGCCGTCTGTTTCTGGCAGCTTTTATCTTGTCGCCTGGTGTAGACATTTAAGCCTCCTGTTTTTCAGCAACATTCTGTACCGGAGTTTCTGCAACTGCACCGGCTTCGAGTTCAGGGACTGGAGTGTTTGCAACCGGTTCCTTAACTTCTTCAGTCAAAAGGGCGAGAACAGTATCTGCTGCTCTAACTTTCTGTCCGACGAAAACCAGAACCTCAGAACTCAGTGGAACGTAGATATCAACTCTGGAACCAAAACGGATAAAACCATATCTTTGGCCGCGTTCCACTTCTTCACCAACATGCAGGTGGCAAATAATTCTACGGGCAACCAGCCCTGCAATCTGAACAAAAGTTATCACAGGACCGTCATTGGACTTGATAACAACAGCATTTCTTTCATTTTGTTCGCTGGCTTTATCCAAATCAGCATTGACGAAACTACCGCGGATATATTCGATGGCCTCAATCTTGCCTCCGACAGGACAATAATTGGAGTGAATGTTAAACACGTTCATAAACGTGGAAATTAACATTTCTTCTTTGCCTGTATAAGGATTGATGCATTTCTGAATCTTACAGATTCTTCCATCAGCCCCGGCCAGTACAGCGTGAGGAGTCTGACTAACCAGTCTCTTCGGATCTCTGAAGAACTGAATAACAAAGATCAGAAGAAGGAAGCAGATAAAGGTGATGAATCCACCAAATAAGAGCCAAACCAGAAGCGTCACAAAAACAGAAGCTCCGATAATTCCCCAGCCTTCTTTAGCAAGAATGGGTTGTGAAGTATTTGGTCTCACGAAAAATCTCCTTATATAACTAGAGGCAGATAGAGTTCTGCTTATTTGTATTTAAATTCTAATTATTTTAGTCAAAAACAGAAAATAAAAATGGAGAGACTACTAGAAACCAAGAGAATTCAGCAAATTTGTAGTGTTCTCTCCAAATTTTTAAATTAATTTTGATCAGGAACAATCTTCAAATAAGCTCTGGCCGATAAATCAACAGTGGAATTGCCCGGCTCAAAAGACGGAAGCTGAACAAAATTTCCCTCCTCCCGGACCATGGAGGCTTTTAAAGCAAAGTCACGGGGTACTCCCTGGAATCCTTGATTAAATTCAAGTTTCTCCAAGTAGAAGACTTCAACCGGTAACTTCATAGCATATGCAATATTGGACGCTTTTTTGTTGACACTATCGACAACACCGGCAATTAGTTTTTCCTGTGTTGCTTCTTTTGTTGAAGGTGTTAAACCGTAATTGATATTGTCCAATGCCAGATTGTTTGTCTGAGCGGTTTGAACCAAAGCCGGAACTCCTACGATGTCTTCAGTTGTTACCCGAATGTTTTGGGAGGCTCTCCAGGCAACGATCTTAGGAGCTTCTCCTTTCTTGGGCTGGTTATAAACCGGATAGGTGGAATACCCGTTATTCTGAATCTGAATCAATGAAGAAAAATCTTTTAAAGCAGCCTGGGCAGTTGCCATTGTTTTATTAAGTTCTGACTGAGCTGTGGGTAAATCAGCACTTTCTTTTGTCGCAGAGAAATATAAGGTTGCCATGTCATTGGGAACAATCAAACTTGCCTGGGCAACAAAATTAAGATTAGCTCCGCTGTTGAGCGGTTTAATGGTTTGGGCATTAGCTGTAATAGTAATGGCCGCTGCTGCGGTCAAAGCACAGATTTCTTTAATCATTGTTGTTTGTTCCAATATGAAAAAATCTCATGATAAAGGTTTAAGAAAAAATTGGATAACCACGCACCAATTTAAGAAGAAAGAGAGTTCTTATTTAAATCTGTTTTCAGTTCTCAAGACCTCAAAAGAACAAGTTTTCAGGTATGAAAATTAAGCTATAACTTTTGCAAAAGAACATTTTTTGTTAAACTCACCCTTCCCCATGCTAACGAAATATAGTTTTGTATTCTGAAATAAAATATAACAATTCAAAATATTCTTCTTAATACTCAACTATATTTTTCCGCATTATAAAAATTATGTATTACAGAATAGAACAAATGGGCTTAAAGACGGTAGTACTAAGTATTTTTACCTTCTAACAAATACCAATTCCATTTGATACCCATCTTTAATAAAATAACTCTTCAATAATTAGAGGTGTAAGTTTGAAACGTGTTGCAGTTTTTGGTGGTGCCGGCTTTTTAGGTACGAATCTTGTCCACCGTCTCATAGACGACAAAAGACAAGTCTACAATTTTGACAACCTGTCGGGCCTGGGTAATCTGCTAAATCTCGCTGATTTAATGCAGAAGCCTCATCATGTTTTTGCCCGCTGCGACGTTTCAGTTTCTGACGAAGTTCGTCAGGCATTATTGACAGCTGCCGCTGATACCATTTTTGTAAGTATTGCTCCCAGGAACAAATCTTTGGAGGCGTCTTTGGAAGGACTAAGAACATTTCTTGAATCTTTAGTCCACTGGAGAAATAGATTTGTTCGGAACCCTGACAATGTTCAGAAAATTATTATTCTTCTCACAAAAAACTGTGATGCCGATTTTTCTGAACAGGCAATTCAACTTATTAAAGAGTACGCGGATAAAGGCCTGCCAATTGTTTCCTTATCCGTACCTTTATCCTTCGGTCCTTTTCAACAACCCGATACACTTACACCATATTTGATTTATAGGGCTCTGGAAGGAGAAAGCATTCCGGTTATCTCTCTTGGTAACAAAACAACGCTATTAACACCTGTGAAAGATGTTATCGACGCATTGTTGTTCATGGAAGAAAATGGTCAACCCGGCGAACAATACCGGTTAATACCTTATTCCGAGCAGTTAACAAACCTGGAGATTGCCGAAACCATCTGTGAGGTTCTCAATGAGGAAGTTCCTCCCCCAATGGGAAAATATCAGGCTTTGATTGAACCTATTGAAATTGAGGATGATTCGGAAAATGTGATTGAAGATTATGAACTGGATCTGATTCCGTTCAAGCTACCTTCATCACATTCTATTAAAGAATCGATTGCAGAGACGGTCAAATGGTATTTAAGTCATCCTGACTGGTACAGACAGTCAAAAACAAAATACTTTGATCTTTGGCAAAACCCGAGGAATGTTTACAAACTCTCCGGTGTGGAACAACCGGAAAAATAGGATTTAAGCGGCTGAACTTTCAGCCGCTTTTTCCCTGTCCACTAATGAGACAAGGCAATTCTGTCTCTTGGTAATTAATAGTCGGATCTCGGAGTGTTCGGTTTGGTTTTCCAGTATTCTTCCTCGTCATCCTTTTCAAACGGATTTAACGTGGAGGTAATACTTGTTGCCTTCATTGCCGGTACATAACCGAGTCCCGGTTTAATTAATTGTGCAAATCTCGGATCGCTGACTGTCTTCAAAATACTCCATGCGACTGCTTTATCAAGGGTTGCAGCCAGTCTTGAGCAACCTTCCCTCATATTTTTAAGATTGTCAGAAGGAGCGTTGTAGGTTATTGTCTCGCGTAGCAAAGAGCCGTTTGAGGAAATCATTTCCATATTAATCCGCCACTGTAGCGACGTAGGCTCAGCAACGATTTTGACCGAGTCAATCAAATTGTAAAGTTTGACTTTCGGATCTTTCTGGTTCAGATAACCGGCGGCATTCATATCGGTCATGAATGCATCTTTCCAGTAAGCTGCATAAGCGTCTCTCAAGTCTTTATGCGCCTGCTCACCAGGGATGGTAATTCTTTGTCCGGCACAATCGATGTCAATATTCTTTACAACTCTAACTTGTTCGACTGCAATATTTTTGTCCTCAAGCCGGTGCCATGCCCTTTCAATCTGTGCGTTGGGACTGTAGGAATAAGAGAAATACGGAATAGGAGCCTGACAAGCTACGAGCAAACAGGAAGCAGAAGCGATTGACAACAATGGCAGAGAAATTTTCATTTTTAGATTTTATTTAACAGATAAACTGACAACTGATTTTAACAGAGCATATTCGATACCGATAATCTATCATTCCAAACAGTTTCTAGATTGAGCCTTTTTCAATGTTTTAACCTCCGGTAATGCGATAATCTATACGACTGATCTAAGGAGTAAAAGATGTTCCGCTGGTATTTCTACTGTTTGTCCAAATTTTTTGTTTTTAAAGGAAGAGCTTCCAGGGCTCAGTACTGGTCTTTTATCCTTATCAACGTTGTGGTTTTATATCTGCTTAGCTATATGTCGGGTGGCCTTCACCATATAGTTGGTCCTGAGAATTCAATCGAATTCGTAAAAAGCCCTGTCGCATCTAATCCCACGTTGCTGTCCTTTTTTTCTATAGCTAATTTCGTTTATAGTTTTTTAATGATTTTTCCCCTGTTGGCAGCAACAATTCGTCGTCTGCACGACAGAGATCACAGCGGGTGGTGGGTATGGGCTCAATTCATTCCGATTCTTAACTTTGTATTATTTATTTTTTTGATTTTAGGTTCTGATCCTCGTCCGAACCAATATGGCTCCAGAGCACCTAAATCACCTGACGATGAAGTCCCTCCGGTCTTTTTGAATTCTTATGGCTTTTTCCAAACAGTTGAGCCGGATAATTATGCGAAGAGTTTCTCGAAAGGAGCTCCTTTCATTGAAGAAACTAAGGACTTTACCAATACTAAAAAATCCAATACAGAGCAAAAATCCAACTCTGAACAAAAAACTAATAATGAAGAGATATCTATAACAGAACCAAAATCTGATGCGGAACAAAACCCCAATAATTCAAAACTCTCTGAATTTAAAGAACAAGCTCTCTTAGCAAAACTAACCAACATAGATTCTCTACCTAAAGAGGAACAAGAAGCTACTATCAATCAATTGTTTGCTTTGGGACATTGTCCCGGTTCACCTGAAAACTCTGATAATCCCTTTGAAAGGAAAACTCTCATGGATAAAAACAAACCAATAACTAAACAAGAACAAGATCGTCTAGATCAAGAATTTATGGACAAGCATTTTAGAGAAGGCCTCTGCAGCGAGGAAGATGAAAAAAAGACGGACGAAATTATGAAGAGAATGGATGAAGAATGCAAAACAGACAAATCTTCAACTCATCGCCCCTCAACACCGAACGATTCTTCCTTAGTTGCCATGTTAAAAAGAAAGGCCGGAAAGTAAAACTTAATGATTAATGGTTAAAAACCGGAGAACAAAACCTCCGGTTTTTAATTTTTCTACCTTATCGCCAAAAGGCAAACCAGACCTATACAAAAGAATTGTCTTTCTTGTTCATACAATTGCAGAGAGCCAGCTAATTATTTTTTTCATGATTAGAGCCGAATATTGCTTTAACGGCCTCGCGCAAACTTTCTACCGGCACAATCTCTACACCAGGAATATCTGTGACTTTGTTTTTGGTCGGAACTATGATTCTTGTAAAACCGAGTTTTGCCGCTTCTTTGATTCTTTCCTGACCTCTGGCAACCGGTCGGATTTCTCCTCCGAGACCAACCTCACCAAAGATTGCCGTCTTTCCGGAAACTGCATGATTGGTCATGGAGGAAACAATCGCAATAATAACCGGCAGGTCACTGGCCGTTTCCTGAATCTTTATTCCGCCGACGGCATTGAGAAAGACGTCCTGGTCATAAGTTGCTAAAGAAACATGACGATGGAGGATTGCCAATAACATCGTCAACCTTTGGCTGTCTGTTCCAACTGTTAATCGTTTAGGAACAGGTAACATGGATTTATCAACTAACGCCTGGATTTCAACCAGAATCGGACGAGTACCTTCCAAATTGATAAAGGTTACGCTACCGGCAACACCTTCCCTTCTTTCTGCAAGGAACAAGGCGGAAGGATTTCTGACACCTCTCAAGCCTTTATCCGTCATCCCGAATACACCGATCTCATTGACTGAACCGAAGCGGTTTTTACAGGCTCTAAGAATACGGTAGTTTGATTCTGTGTCCCCTTCAAAATAAAGAACTGTATCGACCATATGCTCAAGCACCCGTGGACCGGCCATCGCTCCTTCTTTGGTGACATGACCGACAAAAATTACACCGATCCCTTTTCTTTTAGCAATTCTGGTCAACCGGGCCGCGCATTCTTTAACCTGAGAAACAGAACCGGGAGCAGCACTCAATGCGTCGGAAAACATGGTTTGAATAGAGTCAATAACAACCCATTGAGGTTGCTGCCTTTCAATAATGGCTTCGATTTTTTCCAGCTGAATTTCACTGATAAATTTCAGACCCTTGGTATCCACCTCCAATCGTCTGGCTCTTAAAGCCACCTGAGTCGGACTTTCTTCACCCGATGCATAAAGACAACTTTGTCCTAAACCGACCATTTTGCACATTGACTGTAGTAATAATGTCGATTTTCCAATGCCGGGGTCACCTCCGATTAAAACGACGGATCCAGGCACAAAACCACCTCCCAGAGCTCTTTCCAACTCTCCAAATCCAATATGTATTCTTGCAACCTCTTCGGCTTTTACGTCTGACAGATCAAGAATTTCACTGGTTCCTGCCAATGCAAGATGGGCCGGAGCATTATCTTCTTCAGCACGAGAGTAACGATTGTTAGAGGGTTCAGCTACCTTAAACTCCTTCATCGTGTTATATGCCTTGCATGATGGGCATTGGCCGAACCATTTGACGGTATCGTAACCGCATTCAGAGCAAACCCAATAAGTTTTATTTTTTGATTTTGAAGCCATTTCCGTTACTTATAATTTTTCGAGTGGAGTTATTGTATTGAGTTTTAGCTTTCATCGAAATATAAATTACTTAAGAAACAGCTAACAACATTCAAATCTTGGCAAGAAACTCACCGATGACAGTAAGACTAAGGTACACCTATGCCTCCCGAGAGCTCTTTTTTCTAGAACTCATATTCAAAAATTGCTAAAATCCACGGATACTCAACGCTTATCAAGATAGATGCTCATACCAAAAATTAAAGATTCAGACAAATGGAGTCCATACATTCAACCGGTACTCATGTTGTTTGTTGATTACTTCTCCATTTTGTTGGCTGAGTTCGTAGCAACACAATTTCGTGAGCTTATTCTTGACTACGCCGGACGTGACCACGATTATTTTCATTTAGAGCCGTTCTATTATTTTCTTTTTGTTCCCCTTATTTTTATTGTTTTTCTTCATTGGGGAAGGACATACATCAGACTTTTATCCATCAGTGAAATGATCAGAAGAACTTTCTGGTCAGTGGTCTACTCTATTGTTGTTTATATCGTTATTCTGTTTTTAGCCGGCCAGGCCCCGGTTGTTTCCAGACTGTTTGTCACTTTGCTCGGAGGATTTGTCTTCTGTTTTGTCTGCATCGGCCGGTTAATAATGAGACATTTTCTTAATAAGTTCGGCCTATTCCTTGAACCTACCATCATGATAGGTTCTGATGAAACAGCCAGAAAATTTCTCAATTACACCATCAACAATTCTTTTTTTGGAATTAAAGTCATCGGCCTGATTGACGATAATCCGAGAGGAAAAGCGCTTTCAGGAAAATTTCCGATTTTAGGATCAACATCGAATGCCACTGAGATTATCAAGGACTCAGGGGTTAAAAATGTATTGATTCTTGCTCCAAAAATGAATAAAAACAAACTTCATAATTTGGTTGATGAAATTTTTCCCTTGGTTAAAAACGTTTCTTTTGTTCCTGACACTGAAGAAATGCCGATATCCAATATGGAACTTCACCGGTTGTACTCGGAAAATCTGATTGTTTTATCTGTAAAAAATAATTTATCCCGTTGGTATAACCAACTTATAAAAAGAATTTTTGATTTAGTCGTCTCCGTTATCGGAACGATAGCTATCCTTCCCTTCCTTATTATTATCGCTTTATTGATCAAACTCTCAAGTCCCGGTCCTATCATTTATTCCCACATCAGAATCGGGAAAAATGGTAAAACGTTCCCCTGCTATAAGTTCAGATCAATGGTCAAGGATGCAGACAAACAATTGGATTCTTACCTCCGAACTCATCCGGAAGCAAAACTTGAATGGGAAGCTGAGCATAAATTGAAGCATGACCCCAGAGTCACTAAAGTTGGAAAATTTCTTAGGAAAACCTCGTTAGATGAGCTACCTCAACTTTTGAATGTCATTAAAGGTGAAATGAGTCTTGTTGGTCCGCGCCCGATTACGGCCGAAGAAATTTCCAAGTATGGAATTTATTTTGCTGATTACGAAATGGTCCGTCCCGGAATGACCGGACTTTGGCAAACCAGCGGCCGTTCAGACACCAGCTACGAAAGAAGAGTCAGACTTGATGCCTGGTACGTCAGAAATTGGAATTTGTGGTTAGATATCAGCATGCTGGTTAAGACCGTCCGGGTTCTACTTTCTAAGAAGGCCGGTGCTTATTAAGTAACCGGCTTGGATGGCTTTTATAAAGCTGAGGCATTTTTACCAGACATATCCAATCTGGATTCGTGAAGCACCTCCTTGCATTTTCCCAAGAGATCCTGACACCTTGAAATCAGCACTCACCTTAGAGCCGGACATGTACTTCACAGCTAAATCTCCTCTGACAGTATTGCCTTTCAGTCCTTTACCACTGACTGAAATAAAATCAACTGCGTTGTAAGGTTTCCTGAAAATTCTCGTTCTCCTATCAACGCTCCCCACATCATTGTCTTCTTCGTCAAATTTCGTTTGTAACCAATTTCAAGCTGTGCACGATGAGAGTTCACTGAACCGAATCTAACCTTATTGTTGCCTACCTTAACTGTATCCTTACCATCCCTGCGATATAAGTATTTGGCTTTGAGAATAAGTGAAGAGAACTCGTTTATCTGGTAATCATAACCGACGCCAAGAATTGCATTTAGTTAGCCGGAGTGAGTGGTATAAGACGTTGTGGTTCCATTAGTATGTAATATTCCGTTCAGCAGTTTATTTTTTAGTCGCCCTCCTCTGAGACCGTCCAAAACAAAAAGACCGTTGTCAGCTTTGTACTGAACGAAAGCTTCTCATCCTTCATAATTTGTCAGTCCTTTTCCTTTAATCGACTTAGAACAGTATGAATTGTGAGTTGAATAAGTTCTGATTCCTGACTCAGCAAAAAGTCCAACCTTAATGAATCCGTCAGTCAGTTTAATTCTTTGTCCTATTTCACCAATGAATTCAAATCCTTTAATTTCAAGATCTCCATGGCCTCTGTACTTAGAGACTTGACCATAGATAGAAGCAAATGGCTTAACACCTTCATAAGGTTCGGTCAGTAAAGAATCTAATACATTTAACAGGTAGTTAGAACCTGCATTCACAAAGCTCAAACTGGCCTCATGGGAATCATTGATAACTTCGACATGTTTATGTGGCTTGAGTTTTATCGGGCTATTAGAAAAATTTGCGGCAATGAAGGGGAGGTAATTGCCGTATCAGGCGGATAGACAGGATTATTACCGGTATTCGGAGGTACAGGAGTTAGCGATTCATCCGGTTTATCCGGTACATCGGGCGCATCCGGCTCAATGAGCAAAAAAGTTGATTTTCCCGACTTCACCAGAGCCGCTCTCTTTTCAGTTAACGTAGAGTTTTGAACCGAGCCCCTTTGAACAATATCGTAATTCTGTGATTCCTGAGAAGTTGAAGGTTTTAGAAGAAACATATACCCATTGCTATTTCCACCTCCAGAATTGATATTGAATGTAGACCGGCCATCTTCTTCTTTAGCTTTTAATTTAATATCGAAAGTTGCTAAATCCTGCATTTCACCAGTCACCTGTACTAAGGCGTCCTTAGGCTGCCAATTGATAGCATCAAAAATGACTTAATTGAAGCCTTTCAGAGACTGAACATTACCACTGAAACCTTCAATAGTCAGTGAATTATTGCCTCCTGATCCTCCAACTAAAGAGGTCTTGGATAATTCAGATTTTGATGCTATATCCCCAAGTGTTTTCTTTGATTATTATCCATACCTCCTCCCTTCAAGCCACCCTATCATAATTAAGGATAAAAGCTACACAAATAACCCTTTTGGGAGAAAAAATGGTGATTTATTCCTAGCTAAACTTTAATAATAATTTTTTAACATCTGAACGAGATTTTTGATTTCTGACGGAGCATATTTTTGTTGTATCAAGTCATTGATGAATCTAATAACCGGAATTTTAACCTCCTTCCTATCGGCCAGTTCTAGCGCGCCTTGCATTGCATTAAGTCCTTCGACAACCATACCGACTTGTTCAAGAGCCTGTTCCACAGTTATACCGCAGCCCAGCAATTGTCCAAATTTACGATTCCGGCTGTAAGGACTACCAATTGTTGTAATTAGATCTCCAAAACCGCTTAAGCCAATTAATGTCTCCTGTTTTGCTCCGCCAGCTTCTGCAAGCTTCATTAAATCCGACATGGCTGCGGTTACAAGTAAGGAATAAAAATTTGTTCCCAAGGATTGTTCCAACGCCATTCCATAACCAATTGCAATAATATTTTTTAATGCTGCTCCGAGCTGAACACCTACGACATCCCGGGTTGCCGGTAAGTAAACATTACATTTATCAAAAATTTTACGAATTGGATTGACCACACAAAAGTCTTCAGAAGCTAACTGAAGGCCAAACGGTTCTCCTTTGATTACTTCTTCTGCATGGCTCGGACCAGAGAGAACCGCAATATGGTTAGATGGGAAATAGGACCTAATAATCTCTGTCGGAACGTAAAGAGTTTTCTTTTCTATACCTTTGATAACTGAAATCAGAATCTGATTTTTATCAATTTCATGTTGAAGACGATCCAAAGTGGCTCTGAGATAGCCGGAAGACACTGCAAAAATAACAAAATCGGCATCTTTTAAAGATGTTTCCGGATCATTTCCAAATTTTATTGAAGATGGAAGCAATATTCCTTCAAAATTAGGATGATAACCTGACTTCAGAGCTATTAAATTCCGACCAGTCAGAGTCAAAACCCGTACGTTATTTCCTCCTTTAGCCAAAATTGCAGCAATTGCTGTGCCCCAGGTCCCTGCTCCAACTATAGTAATGTTTGCCATTCTTAACCTTACTTTGAAAATCTTGAAGTCTCTTCGAGTACTTCGCTTACATAAGCCGGAATCGTCTTATCCTTACTTTTACGGTAAGTCTTATCTAAAAACTCGAGCATTCCGGCCTTATTAATCAAAACTATTCTATTTGCTTCTACAAAAGCGTTTCTGTCCCAGCCGCTTGCATAAATCCAATCTCTATTTCTGTTCGGATCCCAGATGTCTTGTCCGACAGAATAATCCGAGGTTGGATTTGTACATCCCAATACCTCCGGAAGAATTGTAGGAACCAAGTCTAGGAGAGAAGTCAAATATGTTCTTTCTCCTGAAGGCTTCCCCGGCCAATGAATTACCAATGGAACCTTAATCTGAGGGTCGGTAAAGTTGCCTCCATGGCTCCAATAGTTTAATTTGTTGTCATTGAATTCATCACCATGATCCGAACTAATAACTAAGATCGTATCCTGCATTAATCCTCTAGATTCAAGGAAGTCAATGACTTTTTGTACTAATTCGTCTGAGAACCTTACGGAGTTTTTATATCGATTTAAGTACTCAGTCGGATCAAAATCATTGTCTAGAAGCATGTGGTTAACACTCTTCCAGTAAGGAGTAAAGTGCTCATACCTCTTTTCCCTTGGAAAAGCGTATGCATGTACGGAATCCAGAAAAATGAAACTGAAGAAAGGTTTATCTTTGGGTAGAGATTCCACCCATTTTTCAAAATCTTCAATAGCGAACTTATCACTTTCAATAGAGTTACTACCACGAGGCCAAACTCTTAAATTATCAACTGTAGAAAAAATTGTCGTATGAAATTCAGGTAAGTTCAAAGGAGCTCCTGTAAAGATACCAATTCCATAATTTTCTTTTTGTAATGCTGTGATGAGAACCGATGGTGTTGAACTTGTAAGGGCTTTATTCCAGTAAGAACCAGGAATTCCTGTAAACAAAGAAAAGATTCCATGCCGGGTATTGTTGCCGTTAGAGTAATTATTAGAAAAAACAGCATTTTTCTGTCCAAATTTCCACAGATTTGGCATGATTTCTGGAGTGAACATGTCTGCCCTTAGAGTATCCACGAAAAGGAACACAATGTTTTTTCTAGTACCTTCTTTACAATCCAATGGCTTTAAGGGATAGTTCAGATTTCCTCCTGTAGGTTTGGCTTGAATTGCCTGTTTCTGAATATCTTCTTTACTAATGAACCCATATTTTGTGAGGAATCTGGTCATCGTAAAAGGTTTTAACAATGGGATTTTTTCGGTTATCGATGTAATTTCCGTTTTATAAACCGCATTAGCATAACCGTGGATAACGCTGTCCGTTATGAAAACAAGTACAGAACTAATCGCTATCACAGTAGCTAACTTTCTTAATTTTGAAAATTTTTCTGCTAAGAAAATGATAGCTCTTGATAACAATGCACATCCAATTACGATACCTATGATTTGAAGCCATACTTGCCAAGTGAAAACAACAACTTTTCCTCCTGCAAGAAAAGTCATCTGAAGCATCGCCATGTTCAGGTGTGTTCTATATAGATTAAAGACAAAAGAATCAGATAAATGATAGACAATCAATAGAAAATTAATCAATCCTAACGAGAGATTGAATGTTCTCGAATTTTTTACTGCGAAGAAAATAACGGAAAAGAAGCTAACAAGACCGAAACTTATGAGAAAGAAATAACTAAATTCAAAAGTTAAAAAATATATATTTTCCCAAGGGCTAAATTGTGAAAAGGAATCCGTGCCTTGAGCGATCTTAAAAGCACATAGAAGCGAAATGACAGCTATAAAAAATCCGCTCCAAATCGAAATAATTAATCTTGTTTTTAAGTTACTTTTCATTAGAAATGAATTCGTTGGTAATGTAAAAGTTAGTTAATGCTCTTTGAGCCTTCAAAAGTTTTCCTTGTTCAACCAAGAAGTTTGAACAAATGGGCATATTTTCAAGCTTATCTCCCTCCCAAGAATAACAATCTAACTGATTGTTAGAACCAAGCCCGACTGCGCCTTCTTTAGATATCCCAAAACCAAACTGTCCCAACTTGTTATAAATCAAAGGAATAATCTCGTTTGATTGTGAAAAAATATTCCTTCCTTGATAGTCTTTTTTCTTTCGAAAAGAATCGTTTCTTTCAAAGTTGAAGTCTGTAAAAAGTTAAAAAGAACAATGAAAGTACGAAAAAAAATATCCCTTTTATTAGATTAGTTAGAAAATATGATTTATTAGTGGTGACCATCTTTCGTTCTATTTTTATAATCGTAAAAATAAAAATTATATCGATCCGTGAGAAAGACTATGAAAATTTGTTTTGTAAATTTGGCTTCGGGTTATAGCGGTGGTGAGAATCAGACGTTACTATTAATTAAAGAGTTAAAAAAAAGAAAAAAGAATATATTAGCTGTTGCCAATCCAAAGAGTGAACTTACTCATAAACTGAATCAAATTGGAGTAAAAACAATCCCAGCCAAAAATCTTTGGGACTCACATTTAAATAAAGAATTAAAAGATGTCTCATACTTTCACGCGCATGATGGACGTGCCGTACACTGGTGTTCTTTGCATAATCTAATCTCAGGGAAACCATATGGAATAACAAGACGAATAGACAACCCAATTCGAAATAGCTTTTTAACTAAACTCAGTTATGCAAAAGCTTGTATTTTGGTCGGTATCTCTAATAAAATTTGTGGGGTCCTGTCTTCTTATTCACAAAGAAAAGATATTTATCTTATACCCTCTTCTCCAGTTTCATACCCCGTTGACACCAACAGAGTTTCAGAAATTAAAAAACTACATAAAAATAAATTTATTGTTATTCAAGCAGCTAGCATGCTTAAACATAAGGGATACGATACCTCGATTGAAGCGGCTAAGATTCTTTCGAAAGAAAATCAAGATGTACATTTTATTTTTTTGGGAGATGGTCCTGAAAAAGAAAAATTTGAATCTTCAGCCAAAGATCTAACAAATGTTACTTTTATGGGAAAACAAAAAGATATGGGCAATTGGTTTTGTTTAGCTGATGCTCTGATTTTACCTTCAAAAAATGAAGGGCTCGGAAGCGTACTTTTAGAAGCGATGCAAGCTAAAGTACCAGTAATTGCCTCCGATGTTGGTGGCATTCCTGATATTGTGAAAAACAAAAAAACAGGGCTCTTAATTGAGCCTGACAATGCCACTGAGTTAGTTTCATCCATACTAAAACTGAGAAATAACCCTGAACTTGCTAACAACCTTGTGGAGAATGGATACAAACTAGCATCTTCTTTATCTATAGAAAAAGCTGCCGACAAATATTTGTCAATTTTTGACAAATTCTCCCCAAATCTTTAGTTTTCTTTATCGTGTTTGAGATCTAGTTTGGACAACATTTCATATGCTGAAGCATATCTAATAAAAGTTCCATATGCTGATGTTAATGCAATGGTTAAGCCAGCCCAACCATCAAGGAACCCTAGCTTTAAAACATAATGACGTATAAATCTAAAAGAACCGTGAAAAATTGCAGAGGTCATTTTCACAGATTTATTTTTTTTTATTAATTCATGAGCTCCTAGTTGTGCATATTTAGTAGATTTTTCAACATAATGGAATAGATTTTTATGTGAATAATGATCAAAGGGTTCTTTAAGAAAGCCAATTTTTCCTTTTACCTCTAAACCTTCATGCACTTCTTTTTCGTCATATGCACAACTGTTTTTTTTAAAGCAAATAGGATGTCTAAAATCCGGATACCATCCTGAATGTCTTATTTTTTTTCCTAGAAGGTAATTTTGTCTTGGAGCCTTGAAAGCTTCGAATTTATCAATTTTTATTGAACGAACAATTTCTGATGCAAGTGCGGGTGTGCATACTTCGTCAGCATCAAAACATACAATCCAATCAGCATCTATTCTGTTTATTATATTATTTCTGGTCTTTCCAAAACCTTCAAACGGAATCTCAATTATTTCTGCTCCTGCGGTTCTAGCTAGTTGGATTGTATTATCTTTAGAGCCAGTATCAGCAACGATGACTTTATCACACCAATTTAACGAATCTATGCACCGGACAATATTTTCTGCTTCGTCCTTTGCCATAATATAAGCAACTGTCTTCATATTTGGCTAGTTATTTCCAAAAATATCTCTAGTGAAAACTTTATTACCAACATCTTTTAGTTCCTCTGAAAATCTATTGGCAATAATTAAATCAGTTGTTGATTTGAAGATTTCTAGATTTTCAACGAGTTCACAACCCATAAATGTTTTTCGTTTAGCTGAAGGTTCATAAATAATTACTTTAACGTTATTTTTGAGAAGAGTCTTAATTATGTCTTGGATAGCAGACTCCCTAAAATTATCAGAGCCTGTCTTCATAACTAATCTATACACGCCTACAGTTTTGGGTTTTTTCTCTAGAATCAGTTGGCTAATGAAATTTTTTCTAATTGTATTAGACTCAACAATTGCCGATATCAAGGTTTGAGGGACACCAGAGAAATTAGCCAACAACTGCTTTGTATCTTTTGGAAGACAATATCCTCCATATCCAAAAGAAGGGTTTCTATAATGCTCCCCAATTCTTGGATCTAATCCGACTCCAGAAATAATTTCTTTTGAATTTAAATTATTTGCTAAGCAGTAACTATCTAATTCATTAAAAAATGCTACTCTCATGGCTAAATAAGTATTCGAGAACAATTTAATTGCCTCAGCCTCTGTCGAGTTCGTATAAAGAACTTTCGCATTTTTATCGATAGCTCCTTCCACCAAAAGACTAGCGAACTCTTTCGCCGTTTGTGACTTTGAGCCTATGACTATTCTAGACGGATACAAATTGTCATACAGAGCTTTGCCTTCCCTAAGAAATTCAGGGACAAAAAAAACATTCTTGAACCCATTGTTTATTAGATTTTGAGTATAACCAACCGGGATCGTAGATTTAATTACTATTTGTGTTTTTGGATTTACTTCTGAGACCAAATTAAGTACTTGTTCAACACTTCTGGTATCAAAATAATTAGTAACGGGATCGTAATTTGTAGGTGTACAGATAATGACATAGTCAGCTTGAAGAATAGCCTCCTTTCCATTAGTTGTCGCAGAAAGGTTCAAAGGAATTTCTTTCAAATAATGCTCTATTTCTTTATCGGCTATGGGACTTAATTTAGAATTAATCATCTTTACTTTTTCTTCTACAATATCCACAGCAATTACATCGTTGTGTTGAGCCAAAAGAATGGCATTTGACAAACCGACATATCCAGTTCCAAAAACTGCTATTTTTCTATTCATCTTAATCTCAAGTTCTTGTCAAAACAGATTAGCCATCGTACCCATTTAAATCGGAAACTAAATGGTAGATAGACCAATTAATAACAAAATAGTTTTGTTGAGATTCTACCAACATACCAGTAAACAAGAAACGCGAATATCTTTTCACACACAAGTTAACCTTCGACTTTCATTTTACTCAAGCCATACATATTTCTAGGATTGAAGAGTTGACGACATTGAAACAATTGAAAAATCCCTTGCAAAGAACATATACTCTCAACTTTCCCTCTCCAGAACTTATGTGCAACCATTAGTCACTTCTTCAATAATTGCCTAAAGATATAACTCGGCTCGTTCTTCTAAGTACATTAAGATTCTCATTCATGCTCTCTCATACTTAGTTGAGTAGAGGTAAATGACAACTAGGAAGATTATCCTTTCTAATTGCTTGTAACGTTGTGTAACTACTTCTAACAACTCACATATTCGAATGGTATTTCATGCTTCAAAAGTACGCTTCCTTATGAAATTGATTTGGCCTCTTACCTTTGAAGTTTAAATTCTGAGATCATGAGTTAGATCGGGGTTTTTAAGAAATTGAGCTTATCAATAAACCCTAGTTAGCGTTGGTCAGTTTATTAGAAATGTCTTTCCCAACCAGATCATGCTTAATAACTTTAGCTTAGGTAGAGTTGGGCATATTTTTCTTTCAGTGAAAAACAACAGGTAATGAGCTCACAAATTATTTCACTAATGATTATCGTGAGTTAAAAAGCTGCTCGAAATACCACGGAGATTAGGATTCCCGGTTGTTATGTTGTGATAGCCGAGGGAAGGTAGCTTTTGGTGCTTTCTTCCCAGCCAAATCTCCTTTTAGTTTTGAGTTTTCAATTTGTTTGTTTCTAATCAAAGCTACCATTGACAGAAGAACTTTCGACACAAACCATAGTCTTTTTAAGCCCTCTCTTAGGAAGAAAAGGTGTTCAATTTTAGTTTTTTATAAAATTAAGAAAATACCTCCATCAGCTCATAATACATAAATAGTTTTTAATTAATAAGAAACTTTTATTCGACATATATTTTCTTTTTTTTTTACTTTTATTACTTATAATTGGGTCCATCAATAGTTAATTAGAAAATAATCGCGTTGATTCCATTGTTGGCCCATATGCTTTTAAAAACTTCTAATAACTAACTTTTTGCATGGAGCTAGTGTCATGGTTTCTCTTTACGTTTAAGACAATTGAGAGGCTCTGAATCGACACTCGACTACAGACGACTTTAGAGTAGACAATTGACCTACTAAAGGATTTTTATCTTTAAACAACAAAATATCGTAGTTCAGTTCTTTAAGTCTTACAGTTAAAATGGATATAAAAAAAACTTTAACCTCCCTACAATACTCTGATATATTACTGTGCTGCTTTTGTCTTTGCGCTTTATTCTTATGTATAAACCCAAAGATTGCTAATGCTTTTCAAATACTTTGTTATTTGTGCTTTATTCCATTTTTTTTTAAAAATAAACACATCATTCTTCAAAGATTAGATAAGTTCAAATTCTTTTTTTATATCTACTTTTTGTACGCATTTTTTGAGTTAATTCCTCTTTTCTTTAGTCCCGATCTTGGAGCAGCATTAAAAATTTGGCTAAGAACTTACTTTTTAAGGGGAACTTTATTTTTATTATTGATTATTTCTTTCAACCAAAAAAAACAATATTTATTGGTCTTATTGGCTTTGATAAGTTCTTTCACTCTCAGTAGTTTGGCCTGTTTAATTTTAGGACCGGATCCGCAATATGGTACTCGGGTAGGGGGATTTTATGGACATCCAATGATTTATGCAGGATTCTCGTGCATTGCACTTCCTTTTTTTATTTTTAAATTAATCTTTGAAAAAAAACTTATAAAAAAATTAATTTTCCTGTCTATTAGTATTTTCTTTTTTTCATTACTAATTCTTAATGGAACTAGGGGTGCTTGGATAGCCGTATTCTTAGTTAGTTCTCTATTGCTTGTTGTTTCAAAATTATCATGGAAGAATGTTCTTTTTTTCCTTCCTATTTTTTTATGTCTAAGTATTGTCTCTATACAGTCATCGTCAGAAATCTCAAATAGAATAAAATCTCTTTCTAACCCTCAAATGCATCTTCAATCTGAGCGAATTCTTCTGTGGAAAAGTTCATTTGAAATGTTCAAGGATCACCCTCTAACTGGTGTCGGTCTTGGCAATTATGCGTCTCAATACAAAAATAATTATATGAGTCCCTTAGCAAAAGAAAGAACACTTACCCGCGCCCATAGTAATATTTTTCAATTAATAGGAGAAAGCGGACTTTTTGGATTAGTAGGATATCTCATCATAACTTTTGGATTATTGTATAAAGCTTCCCTAATGTATCTTGTCAAGAAAAATAGGATTGGGATCCTTATTGCTTCTTCTATAATTTGCCTATTTGTTCAAGGCCTTACCGAATATAATCTTGGTCATTCAAGCGTTATGAAGTTTTATTGGTTATGGCTTGGAACTCTTTTTCCTCTAGGTTATCTATCAAATGAAAATTGCGATTCTGTGTAATGGGTTTCAATATGATGGCGGTATGGAAACTTATACCTTGGATTTAGTTCAAGGTTTATTGCCTTTCCTATCAGAGCCGCCGATCATAATAACAAAAAAATTTGATCCCAAATTAGATCTAATAAATAAAGTAAAGTTATTCAAAATAACAATGGGATACGTCCCTAGCTGTCTCAGAGACATCTATTTTTCATGGCGTGCTAAACAAATCCTTAAGACGAATAAAGTTGACTTTGTCATCGGATGCTGTAGAAATACAATAAATGATATTGTTATGTGCGGTGGTAATCGCAAAGGCTTTAGTCTTTCGAAAGGAAGCAAAACACTTAAAGACGTAAGGATAGAAAAAACTGAAGAGAAGCAAATCAAAGCAGCCAACCTTATAATCGCTCATTCAGATCTTATGAGAGAAGAGTTGATAAATTTGTATGGAATACCCGAAAAGAAAGTTAGGACAATCTACCCGCCAGTTTCTTTTAATAAATTTTCGCCTGTATCTAAGTCAAAAAAAATGAAAATTAGAAGAGAACTTGGACTTTCAGAGAATGATATATATTTCTTATTTGTTTCCTCTAGTCACGTCCGCAAAGGGTACACTCTTCTGAAAGATTATTTTACTCAAACCGAACTTCCAATTAAATTGCTTGTAGTCGGGAAGCCAATAAATGAAGAATCGAACAAGATAAAATATTTAGGAAAAACTAGCCATATAGAAAAACTATATCAAGCTGTTGACTATACTATTTTGGCTTCAAAATATGAACCTTTTGGGTTGGCCCCCCTCGAAAGCTTATCCTGTCATACACCTGTTGTAATATCAGATAAGCTTGGTTGTAAGGATGTTATATCAGAAGAGTGGAAATACATTTTTAAATCAGATAATTTACTTTCTTTGGATAAAGCCATAAGAAAAGCTTTACGTGAATCTAAAACAGCTCACGAAAAACAAATTGTGTCATCACCTTTTTTAACCGACCTAACAGTTGAGAACCATGTCAAAACGGTTCTCAATGAACTGAAAAAATTAAAAGATTGTTGAATCTAATCCGGCTGAATAGAAACTTTTTCACAGAAAATCCAATCAAACCAGCTGCTTCAAGATGTTACTTCCCTGTCAGAGATAATTTCTACAAATAAATAGAGAAAAGCCCTTGTTTTCAAGAGCTTTTTCTTTTTTCTGTTTAATAGAAAATAATATTATTTCTTAGCTTTTCTTGCGCCACGCTTTGCCGGTTTCTTCGGGGCATTAACTGCATCTTTGAATTTTTTGCCGGCAACAAACTTAGGTACTGTTGCTTCAGCGATCTTAATAACAGCACCTGTAGAAGGATTACGGCCTTCGCGGGCTTTGCGTACAGAAGATTTGAATGAACCAAATCCAATGATTGTGAATTCACCACCGGCGGCAACTACTTCTACTGTTTTTTCTACGAGTGCGTTAAGAACCTTTGTTACATCAACTTTTGTAAGTTCCGTTTCAGCAGCAATGGCGTCAATCATTTCAGTCTTATTCATCGGAGTTCTCCTTTGATTCGTGGTATTTGAAGTTGAAAACAAACTAACCTCTTCACTATACGCTAATTCTCAGGAGTATTTGAGATTTTTTTCTTCCGAAGGCCCATGAATATTGAATTCTGAAGCATTTTTCATACAAAAAACGTTAAAGGACCCCATTTTTAAAATCAATAACTCTTGAAAATTATTTGACCTCAAAAACTTTCAAATTTTTAACATTCGTAACAACATTAAATCCAGGAATACTCAATAAATGGTATCTTTTACCAAAATTTCAAATAGTAATTCGCAATTTCATAATGTGAAAACGGACGCCGTTATTTTGCAATTAAAATAATGCACTGATCAGAGTATGCGGAATAAATCTGATCTGAATCTAATGCATGTTTCGCTGGTGCAGACGTCCTTTAAACGAATAAAAAGCTAACTCGTTTAGAGTAAAGGTAGATAAACAAATGAACGCTTTGGACAAAATTATGAGACCGGCCTCAGTGGCGGTCATAGGCGCTTCTTCAAAACCACATACCATTGGTTTTGACATTACAAAGAATCTTCTTAAATATGGATATACTGGAACGATTTATCCTATCAATCCGAAAGATACTGAAATTCAGGGACTACCTGCATACAAGTCAGTATTGGATGTTCCCGGTGACATTGATATGGCTGTTATCGTCATCAATTCAAAATATGTCTTATCCACAATAGATCAGTGTAATCAAAAAGGAATTAAAGGTGTAGTAATAATCAGCGCCGGTTTCAAAGAAACCGGAGAGGCTGGCAAGGAACTTGAAACTGCTTTAGTTAACAAGTTAAACGAATACGGAATGACTTGCGTTGGCCCGAACTGCTTAGGTGTTGTTAACACAGATCCGGCTGTCAAGTTAGACGCTTGTTTTGCTGAAACCCTTCCTATTCGCGGAGATATTGGCTTTGTCTCACAATCCGGAGCTTTGGGCGGCGGCATTCTTAATATCTTAAAAGATCTCAACATCGGCTTTTCTCAATTCATTTCTATCGGTAATCAGGCTGATGTCAATGCAGATTCTGCAATTGAATACTGGGAAAATGTAGATGACGTTAAACAGATTCTCTTATATATGGAGTCTATTGCTGATCCTCAAAAATTTAGAACTTTAGCAACCAGGACTACTAAGAAGAAACCGATTATTGCCTTAAAGGCTGGTCGCTCAGCTCAGGGTGCTTCCGCAGCTTCTTCCCATACAGGTTCTTTGGCAGGCGCAGATAAAGCAGCCGATGCCTTACTGAAACAATCCGGCGTTATCAGAGAATTCTCTCTTCAGGAATTGTTTAACACTGCAAAAGTTTTCAGCCATTGCCCTATTCCTAAAGGAAATCGTGTCGCAATCGTCACAAATTCCGGTGGCCCTGGCATCATGTGTACAGACGCAGTTGTAGAAGATGGAATGCAGATGGCTCAACTGTCAGAGGAAACCAAAGAGACTCTTCGTTCTTTCCTTCCGGCAGCCGCCTCTGTCAAGAATCCGGTTGACATGATTGCTTCAGCACCATTAGAGCATTACAAGAAAACGCTGGAAACTGTTTTACAAGACGAAAATGTAGACATGGTTGTCGTCATCTATTTGCCTTTCTTAGGTTTGAAAGACATCGATGTAGCCAAAGCCGTCATGGAAATTAAGGCCCAAAATCCTTCAAAACCGGTTGTAGGGGTCTTCATGACTACACAGGACTTCTTCCAGAAAATCTCTGAAATGGAAGTCAATATTCCATTCTTCATGTTCGGGGAACAAGCGGTTGAAGGGTTAAGCAGACTGAATCGTCAAAGATTATGGGTTGAACGTCCGTTAGGCCAATTCCCTGAATTTACTGTTGACAAAACAGTGGTAAATTCGATTTTTGAAAACCTCGTTCGCGAAAACCGGGATCAATTGACAACAGGAGAGAGTCTGCAGTTGCTCTCATCCTACGGAATACGAGTTTGTAAGGATGGTGAAGCCACTAACCTTGAAGAAGCAGTCGAACTTGCTGACGAAATTGGTTATCCGGTGGTGATGAAATTAAATTCCAAGAAAATTTCTCACAAAACAGATGTCGGCGGAGTCAGAGTCGGTATCGAAAATGCCGACCAGCTCAGAGCTGAATACACTGACATGGTCGATAAGTTAAAAGCCAAAAACTTACTTGACGGAATGGAAGGCGTCATCATCCAGGAAATGGTTAAGAGCGATCGTGAAATGGTCTGTGGCATTGCTACAGATCCACAGTACGGTCCGATGATGATGTTTGGCTTAGGTGGTGTTTTTGTAGAAGTTATGAAAGATGTTTCTTTCAGACTGGCCCCGATTAGTGATCAAGATGCAATGGATATGATTAAGTCGGTTAAGGCATACAAACTTCTTGAAGGAGCCAGAGGTTCAAAACCGGCCGATATCAAAGAGACTCAGAATATTCTTTTGAGATTGTCACAATTAGTCAAAGATTTTCCGTGCATCGATGAACTTGATATCAATCCGTTGATGATAAGCGATAAAGACGGTGAACCTATTGCTGTTGACGGAAGAATTAAAATCCGTTTAAACGAAGTAAAGTAAAACAATTTTAACGATTAACTAACTATAAGGAACTAAAGTGTTTCAGATTCGTCTACACGGCCGTGGAGGCCAAGGCGTTGTCACTTCGGCCGAAATGCTCTCTATTGCGGCATTTGCGGAAGGACATTATGCCCAAGCGTTCCCAAGTTTTGGTAGTGAAAGAACAGGTGCTCCTGTTGTTGCTTTTGCCAGAGTTCATAATGAACCCATCCGCTTAAGAGAACCAATCATGGAACCGGATGCCGTTCTAATTCAGGACAGAACACTCCTGGAAAGCGTCAATGTATTCGGTGGCCTCACACCAAACGGGTATGTTTTGATCAACAGTTCCCAGTCCCTTGAAACTCTTGGCATCCAGGAGCTCGCTGACAGATTACCTAAGGGCCATGTGATAACGCTTCCTGCAACTTCATACGCCATGAAATACATCAGAAGGCCCCTCCCGGGAGCAGCAATGCTCGCCGGCTTTGCTGCTCTGACAGGCAAACTTAAGTTAGAAAGTATTCAGGAAGCTTTCAAGACCAAATATAAAGGTAAAGTGGCTGAAGCTAACGGTTTAGTAGCAGAAGCAGCTTACAACTTCGTTTTAGAAGCAAAAAAAAATTTTAAGGAGTCCTAAGAATGCTTAAACAAATACAAGGTTCTCAGGGCGTCGCCCAGGCAGTTGCTCTTTGCCGCCCCGAAGTCATATGTGCCTACCCTATTTCTCCTCAGACACATATTGTCGAAGCTCTCGGTGCATTATGTGGTAGCGGAAAACTTCAAGACTGTGAATTTATCAACGTAGAAAGTGAATTCGCAGCTATGAGTGTCGCAATTGGCTCTTCTGTTGCCGGTGCACGCTCTTACACGGCAACAGCTTCTCAAGGCCTCTTATACATGGCAGAAGCTGTTTATAACGCATCCGGTCTTGGACTGCCTATCGTGATGACAGTCGCTTCACGTGCTATCGGAGCTCCAATCAATATTTGGAATGATCATTCCGACTCTTTGTCTCAAAGAGATAGCGGATGGCTTCAGCTTTTTGCTGAAGATAACCAGGAAGCAGTAGATCTTCACATTCAGGCTTTTAAGATAGCCGAAGAACTTTCTCTTCCGGTTATGGTCTGCATGGACGGCTTTGTGCTGACTCATGCCTACGAAAGAATGGATGTTCCTTCTCAGGAAGAAGTCGATAGCTATCTGCCTCCTTACGACCCAAGACAGAAACTTGATGTAAATCATCCTGTTTCAATTGGAGCGATGGTTGGTCCTGAAGCTTTCACTGAAGTTAGATATCTTGCGCACCTCCATACAATTGACTCTTTGTCGGTAATCGAACAAGCCTCTCAAGATTTCGAGAAAGTGTTTGGCCGTAAATCAGGCGGATTACTCAGCCCATACAAAATCGAAGGTGCTGACACTATTGTTTTAGCAATGGGTTCTGTTATCGGAACGATTAAAGATACTATCGATGAAATGGAAAAAGACGGTAAGAAAGTCGGTCTCATCGGCATTAAATCATATCGTCCCTTCCCTGACAAACAATTAGCTGAATTACTGAAAAATGCAAAAAACGTGGTTGTCATTGACCGCGCACTTCAGGTCGGCATTGGCGGCGTTGTTACTGATGACGTTATTAGAGCAACACGTAAGATGGATTTGAATATTTACTGTGTTATTTCAGGCTTAGGTGGCAGACCAATAACAAAACGCGGACTTGCCGAAGTGTTTAACAAAGCCATGAATGGTGAGTTGGAAGAACTTCATTTCTTAGATTTAGATAAAGAAGTTGTTGAAAAGCAGTTGGAGCGCGAAAAACAAGATCGTCATACCGGACCGCTTCCAGAAAACGTAGTCCGTGATGCAGCTAACCTTCATAAAGGAGGACTCTAATGAGTGAACATCAGATAAAGTTCTATCAGACAGGTACTTTTACTGTCGGTAACCGCCTATTAGATCCTTCTCAGAGATCAGGGCAAGCCAACATTGAACGCTTTAATTCTTTAAACTCCGGCCACCGTGCTTGCCAAGGTTGCGGTGAAGCATTAGGTGCACGATATACCGTTGATGCTGCAATGAGAGCTACCAATGGAAACTTAATCGCTGCAAATGCTACCGGATGCTTGGAAGTGTTTTCTACTCCATATCCGGAAACCAGCTGGCAGTTACCATGGTTCCACTCTCTTTTCGGTAATACAGCGGCTGTAGGAACAGGCATGGCTGCTGCTATGAGAGTCAAAGCCAAGAAGAACGGGGGACCTTTAGTTCGCGTGATTGCACAAGGCGGTGATGGCGGAACAACTGATATCGGCTTTGGATGTTTATCAGGTATGTTTGAACGTAATGACGACGTTTTATATGTCTGCTATGACAACGAAGGCTACATGAATACTGGTGTACAGAGATCTTCTGCTACTCCTCCGGCTGTTCGTACTGCTACTACCCAGATTGTAGGAGCCCATCCAGGTAACGCTTTTGGACAAGGTAAGGAAGTTCCATTGATTGCAATGGCTCACGGAATTCCTTATGTTGCAACCGCCAGCATTGCTGATTTAAGAGACCTGGAACGTAAAGTTCAGAAGGCTATGACTTTCCATGGAGCCCGGTACATTCATGTTCTGGTTCCTTGCCCTCTTGGTTGGGGGGCTGCCTCACAAGATACAGTTAAATTAGCCAGACTTGCCCAAGAAACAGGTTTGTTCCCTGTCTTTGAAGCTGAATACGGCGAAATAACTAATGTCACAAAGATTAGAAAGTTGGCTCCTGTTGAAGACTACATGAAACTTCAAAAGAGATACGCTCATTTATTCGGACCAAAAGCAGACCAAACTGCCTTAATCAGAATTAAGGCCATTGCTGAAAGAAACATTCGTCGTTTCGGACTTCTTGGTAACGAAAGATACGAACCGATGCCTCCTGCTGTTCAAGCCGATGAACGTGCAGACAGAGTTTAAAGAGGAGAAATAAAAAGTGAAGAAACCTTTTGCTATTACTCTTGATGTCGGAAGCTCCCTGGAAAATAGAACCGGAAGCTGGCGCACCCTTCGTCCGACCTATGTTCACAAACTTCCTCCTTGTAATAATCAATGTCCGGCAGGTGAAGATATTCAGGGTTGGCTCTTTTATTCTGAAAGCGGCAACTATGAAAAAGCATGGAGACATTTAACTAAACGTAATCCGCTTCCTGCCTGTATGGGACGTGTTTGCTATCACACTTGTGAAGGAGCATGTAACCGTGGTTGTTTAGATGAGTCGGTGGGTATTAACTCCGTCGAACGTTTCTTAGGAGACCACGCCATCGAAAATGGTTACGCCTTCGAGAAACCCAAAAAATTGACAGGAAAGAAAGTTCTTGTCGTCGGTTCCGGCCCAGCCAGTTTGTCAGCAGCTTACCAGCTCGCTTTAAAAGGGCATGAAGTCACTATTAAGGAAGCTAGCAAACAGCCCGGTGGCATGATGAGATACGGTATCCCGAAATATCGTTTGCCTCGCCATGTTCTTGATAAAGAAATTCAAAGAATCCTGGATCTCGGAGTCAAACTGGAACTTGAAACTGTTGTGATGGATATTCGTGATGAGATGAAAACTCACGGATATGACGCAGTATTCCTTGGCGTCGGCGCTAACCTTGCCAAACGTGCTTATATTCCGGGGGGAGACGCCAAGCATATGCTTGATGCTGTTTCTGTTTTAAGAAGCATGGAAGGCGAAGGCGAACCTTTACTTGGACGTAAAGTTGTTGTTTACGGTGGTGGAAATACCGCTATTGACGTTGCCCGTTCTGCAAAGAGACTTGGTGCAGAACCATTAATCATTTATAGAAGAACACGAGATAAAATGCCTGCTCACGACTTTGAAGTCGAAGAGGCTTTGCAGGAAGGTGTTTCTGTTAAATGGCTCTCTACGATTTCTGAGGTTGAAAACGGCCAGGAAATCAAAATTGAAAAAATGGAACTAGACGATGAAGGTCATCCACGTCCAACCGGTGAATATGAAACCGTTTATGCTGACGCAGTCGTTTTAGCTCTTGGACAGAATGTCGATCTTGGTCTTCTTAAGACAGTTGAAGGCCTCAAGATAGAAAACGGCAGTGTTCAGGTTGATAGAAATATGTTTACAGGCGTAGAAGGTATTTACGCAGGCGGTGACATGGTTCCCGGAGAAAGAAATGTGACTGTCGCGATTGGACACGGTTATAAAGCTGCTCGTGCTATCGACGCATACCTGAACGGAAAAGAAGTTGTCGTACCTCCGAAACACCAGATCGTTACTTTCGATCAATTGAACACTTGGTACTACTCCGACGCTCCCAAGACTGTTCGCCCGATGCTTGATATGGTTCGTCGGCAAAGTACTTTTGACGAAGTTCAGCACGGCTTAACCGAAGAAAATGCTTTGTTTGAAGCTCGCCGTTGTATGTCTTGCGGAAACTGCTTGCAATGCGATAACTGCTACGGGGTATGTCCTGATAACGCCGTTATCAAAACCGGAGATGACAACGTTCCATATATCTTTAACTATGACTATTGCAAGGGCTGTGGCATCTGTTCATCTGAATGCCCTTGTGGTGCAATAAATATGGAAAAAGAATCAATCTAAGGGCAGTTTAATTTTTTAGGAGGCAGTAGTTAAAAGCTACTGCCTTCTTTTATTTCTTTAAGAAAGGAGTGATGTCTATTGCAGGATCCGGAGGATTCTTGATTGCTGCAATCTTATCTTTAAGTCCAAAATCATTCGGGTCTGATTTACCATCAAAAAGATCGTAATCTTCTAGCTTAGGATTTTTAATTCCCATCCATTTTGCCAATCCTTGTGTGAATCGTAAGCCGGATTTCTCGGAGTTTAAAACCATTTTTTCCTTTGCTTCAGAATCCATTCTTATCAATGGAATATCGTAATGAAATTTGCTGGTTGAATTGTTGTTCAACTTTATTTCGGATGTATGGGTATGTATTTGACCGTGATCAGAAAAGTAAATGATGGAAAAAGATCTACCAGTCTTTTTTTCCTCGTTCTTCATGATCGAATAGACTCTCTGGATTAAGTTGTCTGTTTTCTGAATTGAACGTACATAGCAGGATAAATAATCATATTTATGATCTTTAACTATATATGTGTTCTTTATATCCAAAACTCTTCTACAAGCATCGGGATGTGAGCCAATAGTATGAAGAACAATAAGTCTTGGAACAGAGGATTTTTCTTCAACTATATGTTTTAAAAAACGCAATAGTTTGAAATCACTGTGGTTAGCATCATCATACTTGCCTGAATTCAAAAAATATATTTTATCGGACTTATAAGCAATACCGGAAATTGGAGTATCCCATCTACCAATCAGTCCTTGATTAGATATCCAATAGGTTTTAATTCCAGCACTTTTTGCAAGATCAATTAACGAGTAGTCATATCTTGGTTTCCAGTCTTTTTTAGTGCCATCGGTCAACATATTAGTCAAAGAACCAATCGTATATGTTCCTCCGGACTTAAGCCCATTGACCTGTATCGAATTTACAGAATCCAAAAAAGGAGTATTTGAAACCGGATAACCATAATTGTGAAAATAATCTTTCCTGGCACTCTCACCGATAATTAAAACATAATCCTTATTTTCTGAATCGGTTTTACTTACGCCCCAGTTACTTTGTTTAGAAAATTTTTCTAGTTCTTTTAATTGCTCTGAAGCGACTTTACCGGCATTTATAGTTTTCCTAACAAAAAAAGTTGGTTCTAAAACTAATAAAAAACAAACTAAAGAAAGAAGGATAAATGTTTTATTTTTCCAGGGTTTAATCTCAAAATAACAGGCACTGATAAAACTAATTAAAGCTAATAGAGGAATTAAAATTGATTTCAAATAAACTTTTGCAGGAATCTGGCTAAGAAATTCTGTTGCTTCACCTGTATTGGTTGCCAATAGCGAAATTAAAGATTGGTAATCTGGAAGTCCATAAACATACGCCACCGGAGCGTAAAGCATGGAAAAAAGACTTAGAGGAAAAACGATTAACCAGAATGTTATTTTGGAAGGTATAAAGAAAGAAAAGATAATAGCAAAAAGAAAAATCGTTATTGTTTTACCCCCCCCCGGTTGTTATAGAATTAAAAAATCCAAAGCTTTCACTTAAATCTCTAGCGCCTCCAAATCCAAGTAAGAAAAACCTGGCAAATATGTAGGTTATGACGCCAAAGAACAAAACTCCCAATACATTGATTATTTTCTTATTTAACATTTTTAATAAAAGACCACGGTAAATCGCAAAAGATCATAATCGATTAGTCTAAATGAAAACAATATAGTAATAACCTCTCTATCGAAAAGTTAAGTGCTTTCGATGACATATAGTGAAAAAAGACGATGCGTTTGGGCGCTCTGATTAAATGAACTCTCTTAACAACAAATCCCAAATTTATGCTATCCAAATTACTTCGGCAATTCTCCACATTATGGGCAGATTGCGAATTAACAAAAATGCAGAAGTAATTGGAGTTACTACAAAACCTATTCCTGGTTTATATACTGCAGAGGAAGTCACCGGCGGAGTTCACGGAGGAAACCGTATGGGTGGTAACGTCTTGCTGACCTAGTAACTTTCGGAAGAATTGCTGGTTCAAATGCGGCAACTTATTTAAAATAAATTTCTAACCTTTGAGAATCTCCTCTATTAAGAGAAGATTCTCAATTGTCGGATGACTATTTAATTTCGTAGACCGAATATCCGGCCTTTTTTATTGATTCTTTAATTTCTCGTTTCGGTAAGTCACCTTTATACTCTATAAGCACCTTTTTCCCATCCAGGTCTGCTTTCACAGTTTTAATTCCGGGAATAACGGTTACAGCTTTTTCAACGGCTCTTGTGCAATGGGAACACATCATTCCGTCAACTCCGATTTCGGCGCTTTTTACCCGTTCTTCTTTTGGTTCTTCAACAGGCACATAACCCACATTCTTTATTGCATCTTTTGCGGCATCAATTGGAAGAGAACCTTCATACGTGAAAATAACCTCTTTTTTCTCAAGATCTGCTTTAACAGATTTGATATTTGGTATTGCCAACAATGCTTTTTCAACAGCCTTCGTACAATGGGAACAGGTCATACCGTCAACTTTGACAACAAACTCTTTAAGGTCATTAGTTTTCAAGTCATATGGTAAGTAGCCGGCATTAGAAATAGCTTCTTTAACCGCATTTGCTGACAAATCACCGGAATAATTAACACTCACTTTCTTGTGGTCCAAATCAGCACGAACAGATTGAACTCCCAGTAATTGGTAAATTGCTTTTTCAACCGCTTTTGTACAATGCCCGCAGGTCATCCCGTCTACACCAATTTCCATTGAGCTTTTTTGGACATTTTCTTGCTTATCCTCAAAACTCATATTGATCTTCTTAATCTCAACGTCCACATCTTGGTCTTCTGCGTCGTTTGAATCTTCATTAAATTTAGGTTTCCAGCCTCTTAATCTGAGGGCGTTGCTGACAACACTAACTGAACTTAAACTCATTGCAGCGGCAGCAATCATCGGATTTAATGTCCATCCAAGCAAGGGATAGAAAACCCCGGCTGCAACCGGAATACCAATCACGTTGTAGAAGAAAGCCCAAAAAAGATTCTGCCTAATGTTGTTCATTGTCGAATGGGACAGGAGCTCCGCATTGACAACATCTGTCAACCGGCTCTTCATCACGACGATGTCTGCTGACTCAATAGCAACATCCGTTCCGGCTCCGATAGCAATACCGATATCTGCAGCGGCTAGCGCCGGAGCGTCGTTGATACCGTCTCCAACCATGATGACTTTATTTCCTTCAGACTGGAGTTTGCGGACAATTTTTTCCTTATCTGCCGGCAATACGCCGCTAACGACTTGGGTAATGCCAACCTTAGAAGCCACAGCTTTGGCAGTCTTTTCATTGTCACCGGTCACCATCCAAACCTTTTGGCCTCTTTCAAGCATCGCTTCAATAGCAATTTTGCTGTCTTCTTTTATGGGATCAGAGATAGCGATAACCGCAGAGGGCTTGCCTTCGATCTGGACTAGCAAGGGAGTTTTTCCGTCATAGGCCAATTTATCAAAAAGTTCTTCGATTTCTGGGAACTTGATACCCAAAGCTTTTAGATTTCCGATTTCAACTTTTTCTGTACCAACAATTCCTGAAACGCTTCCTGCCACCTGTGAAAAACTTCCGGCTTCGCTCAACTCGATAGCGTGTGATCGGCAAAAGTTGCAAATAGCCACTGCCAAAGGATGCTCTGATTTATTTTCAACTGCAAAAACCTTGGATAAAATTCCTTTTTCGTCATTATTGTTAAAAACAATGAGGTCAGTTACAAACGGTTTTCCTGCCGTCACTGTGCCTGTCTTATCAAGAACAACGGCTGTTGCTTTTTCTCCGTTTTCAATTGCTTCTGCAGATTTAAACAAAATGCCGTTTTGTGCACCCTTACCGCTTCCGACCATAATAGCTGTCGGAGTTGCCAGTCCCAAAGCACATGGACAGGAGATAACTAATACGGAAACTCCAATCATCAGAGCAAACTCCCAGGAGTATCCCAGTAACATCCAGATTACAGAGGCCAATACGGCAATACCAATAACCGTTGGAACAAAAATTCCCGAAACTTTATCCGCAAGTCTTGCTACAGGCGCTTTAGAAGAAGTTGCATCATCTACCAGTTTAATGATTTGAGCCAAGGCAGTATCTTCCCCAACCTTGGTCACTTTCATGATGAAGTGCCCTTGGTTAACCAGGGTACCTCCTGAAAGACTGCTTCCGGCCGCCTTTTCTACCGGTAAACTTTCCCCGGTGAGAGATGATTCGTCAACAGCCCCGTCCCCTTCTTCAACAATTCCGTCAACCGGAATTCTTTCGCCGGTTTTGAGAACCACTAAATCATTTGGAAGAATCTGAGAAACGTTGACTTTAATCTCTTTACCATCTTTTAATATTGTGGCTTCTTCAGGAACAAGTTCAAGCAATTTTGAAATTGCATTAGTCGTCCGTTTTTTTGCTCTTGCTTCAAAAAACTTACCAAGCGTAATTAAGGTAAGAATCATGGCAGCAGAATCAAAATACAGATTGTGGCCGTATTGCGTAACCATCGAAGCGTTGTTTTCCGATAGTCCTATCAAAATCATATAAAAAGAAAATAGGCCGAAGAAAATAGATGCTGCTGAACCGATAGCCACCAATGAGTCCATATTTGGAGCACCTTGGAATAAAGACTTAAAACCGATTCTAAAAAACTTAAAGTTGATAAAAACAACCGGTATTGTCAGCAAAAACTGCGTAAAGGCGTTGATTGCGATATTTTGATGACCGGAAAGCCAAGACGGCAATGGTTGGCTTACCATCGGTGCCATCGCAACGTACATTAGCGGAATACTAAAGAGCACAGAGACAATCAATCTCAGCTTCATGTTCTTTATTTCTGAATCATCATCTTCTGCATGAAGATTCTTTTTTTGATTGGGAGCTGCTACATTATTAGTTGATTTTTGTTGTGCTCCGTATCCGGCTTCTGTCACAGCTGAAATAATCCGGTCAGTGTTTGTCCTTGACGGGTCAAAGTCTACAACCATAGAGTTTTTCAATAGATTGACGTTTACAGAATCAACCCCCGGGACTTTCGAAACAGCCTTCTCTACTCGTGCTGAGCAAGCGGAACAGCTCATTCCTGTGACATCAAAATTTTCTTTCATAATCCTTCACCTTTATTTGTGAAGCTATTCTAATTATTACTATCAATATTGCAAGAACTACATTTTTTGGAATATAGTATCAGAAAAGATACTACGGAAAGATTATGCAGCCAAAAACATATAATGAAAAATGTTGTCCCGTCGAAAAAACTCTCGAATTAATCGGAGGCAAATACAAGACTCTCATTCTTTGGAACTTAATTGGTCAAACACTTCGTTTTAGCGATCTGCAGAAAGAAATAAACACTGCCACACCCAGAATGCTGACGAAACAGCTCAGAGAGCTTGAGAATGACGGCCTTTTAAAAAGAAAGGTATATGCTGTCGTACCTCCGAAGGTTGAATACTCTTTGACGGAGCTTGGATCCTCTTTAAGGCCGATCCTGGAATCAATGTATCAATGGGGTACTGATTTTCTTTTGCAGCAAGGAAGAAAACCATGCTGTTCGATGAAGAAACTTCCGTCCAATGAATAGTCTTTCTTATGGCTCAAAATGGTCTTGTAAAGGCTTTTATTAACAATAGGTTGAATCAAGGTAACCGAATTAGAGCTCTAACATTAATCGCGAAGTGGTTTTAACACGTCTTTAGCATCGATTACTATTTAGAATGCTAATTGTGTTTCACTTTTCAGAATTAAATGCTTTTGAAGTGAACTCACAATAACTTTTTGGTTAATACACAAATTAGACGGACTTGGGAAAACATAACATGCCAAATCCACTGTACAAAATTAGTTTTCCTTCTTTGAAGGACAGAGTCGATTTGATAGTTAGAATCCTATTCGGATTCTTTATTGCCATCGGCTGTTTCCTTGTTGTCTGGCCTTTTGCTACGGCTATTTCTGTTGCAGCGGTCATAGCCATGGTTTCATGGCCTTTTTTCAAACGGGTCAGAAGATGGTGTGGCGAAAGAAATCTGCTTGCGACATTTATCGTGGTATTTCTTTTGACCTTCCTGATCGTTATACCGATCGCAGGTCTTTCACTAGTGTCTGCACAACAGATCCCGAAGCTGATCGGAATGGTTCGCGAATGGATTGCCTCCGGATTAACTATTCCCCATGAAATTCAGGAAATCCCCTGGATCGGTGAATGGCTCTACGGTCAAATCAACATGCTTATTGGTAACAAACAGGAATTGGCGGCGGTCGCACAAAAACTCTTTGACCCTGTCAGCAAGATTCTGTTATCAGGAGCCGTTATGCTTGGTGACGGTCTTTTCCAGTTATTCCTGATGATCTTTATCATCTTTTTCTTTTACAGAGACGGTGACTATATTTCACAGAAATGTTTGGCTTTATTGACACGCATGAGCGGTAACCTGGCTGTCGAAGTCCGTAATATCATCGTCAATACAACCCGAAGCGTTGTTTTCGGAATTGTAGGTAGTGCAGCCGGACAAGGAATCGTAGCCTTAATTGGATTCCTAATAGCAGGTGTGCCGGGTGCCCTCACCCTTGGTATTGCAGTGTTTGTTCTGTCGGCGGTTCCTATCGGTCCTCCTCTTGTCTGGGGTCCGGCTGCCTTCTGGCTCTACTACCAGGGTGAGATCGGTATGTGCGTATTCCTCATTCTTTGGGGTTCATTGGCTGTTTCAAGCGTGGATAACTTCCTAAAACCGCTTTTAATATCAAAAGGTGCATCCCTTCCGTTGTCCTTAATCTATTTAGGTGTATTCGGAGGCATCCTGGCATTTGGATTTATGGGCATTATTCTTGGACCGGTTGTCATCGCAGTCGGTATAGCAATGAGCAAAACCTGGTTGTCAATCTCTGCTTCCGTTAATTCGGATGATGAACCCACAGAAGAAACTGTCAAGCTTTTGGATCAGTTGTCTAAGAATCCGATTAATGAAAATCAAAAACTGGAAGAACAAATTCTTCAAGGTGACATTGAGACAAATTCCAAATCTGACAAAACAGCAAAATAGTTAACGACGGGCTGTCGTATTTACGCACTCATTAAAGGTTGGAGAGTTATTTCCAACCTTTAAATCTTTATACTTGCATAAATGTTAATTTTGACTCAAAACTGGAAAACATCATGCCGGTTATCAACAACATCATTGCTATCTCAGGCGCTATTTGTCCTAACTTCTTTATCGATAAACTAACTTCTGCGATTCATTCCTGCCGTTATCGCGGAGATGAAAAACCTTCGGTTGAATCCATTCGTTTAGACTGGGTATCTCCTCCGGAAGATGCTCCTAAACTCGTCAAGGAAGGAGACAGAAAATGCCGTGTTTATGATGAGGTTCAATACTTCACGGATAGAGGTGTCAAAGTTGTTGCGCTGCCAAATTTCCAGGCTTTGACTTTCTTAGAGGAACTTCAAACAGAATTCACTACCCCGATCGCAAACATGGCGATCGCTGTGGCTCAATCATTAAAAGATAAAAAAGACCTTAAACTCGGCTATCTGGGTTTGGCAACCGAACCAAAATTTGAGGCTATTAAAAAATCATTCGAAGGAATAGCTGATGTTCAATGGGTTTTGGCTGATAAAGATAATCAGCAGATGCTCAAACAATTTGAACAGATGTTTTTTGGTAAAGAACTTTCCGCTGAACAAAAAGAAGAAGCTCTTTCTATTCTCCTGAATGCGTGTGAAAGCCTCAAAAACAACGGAGCTGAATTAATTCTTCCTTCCTGTGTCGGACAATGCGAGTACGAACCGGAATTAAATGTCGCAGGCTTCCATCTAGTCAATGTTGCAGAGGCATATGCTTTATATCTTTGCCAAACAGACTGGAAACCACTTCCGAAACCATTCAAAATTGGTATCGTCGGTGGCCTCGGACCAATGGCAACTGTTGACTTATATGACAAGATTACAAAAGCATCACCGGCTAAAACTGATCAAGAACACATCAAAGTCGTAATTGAACAGAATCCACAAATTCCTGACCGTACCAAATATTTATTAAATGGAGGTGTTGATCCGACACTTGCTCTGTATTCTGCCTGCAAGAAACTTGAAGCCGATCAGGTTGATGTCATTATTTTCCCATGCAACACGGCTCACGCTTTTATGCCTACAGTTGCCGCACATATCAATGTGCCCTTTATCAATATGCAGCAGACCACTCTTGAAGAAATTCAAAAGAAATTTGGTAAAGATGTTGTCATCGGTTTGATGGCTACTGACGGAACTTGTAAGACAGGTATCTACAAAAATAAAGCAGATCAAATGGGGTTGGCTTTGGTTACACCGGAACCGGAATACCAGGTCTTCGTTATGGAAGCCATTTATGGTCCGAAAGGTGTTAAAGCCGGCTTTAATGACGGTGAATGCAAAGAACAGCTTCTCAAAGCGGCAAGACATCTTGTAAAAGATAAGAATGCAACCTGCCTTATTCTTGGTTGCACTGAGTTGCCTTTAATTCTCGATGAAGATGATAATTTCGATATTGAAGGCACATCTGTCTCCATCGTCGATCCGACCTCAGCCGTCGCCAGAAAAGTCGTCACTGTTGCTGAAGACGCTACAAAACAAAGAGGAAGAAGATAATGACAGTTGGACAGGCACCAAAAATTAAAGTCGCTTTTATCGGTTTAGGTGTCATGGGCTACCCCATGGCAGCCCATTTAGCAAAAGCCGGACACGATGTCACGGTTTATAACCGGACAACTTCCAAAGCAAAAAAATGGGTAGACGAATTCGGCGGAAAAATGGCTCTTTCTCCAAGAGCAGCTGCCTATGACTGCGATATCGTATTTGTCTGCGTCGGAAACGACAATGACTTAAGAAGTGTTGTCCTCGGAGAAACTGGAGCTTTTGCGGGAATGAAACCCGGAGCAACCCTTTGGGACGACACAACTGATTCTGCTATTGTTGCCAACGAGCTTTATGCAAAAGCCAAAGAGCTCGGTCTAAATTTCGTTGATGCTCCGGTTTCCGGAGGGCAAGCCGGTGCAGAAAACGGTGTTTTGACCGTAATGTGCGGTGGTGACGAAGATGTCATTGAAAAATGTTCTTCCGTCGCTGCGGCTTTTGCCTGTTCTATTAAGAGAATAGGTCCCAGCGGTTCCGGTCAGTTGGCTAAAATGTGCAACCAAATCTGCATCGCCGGCATCCTTCAAGGTTTATCTGAAGCAATTGCCTTTGGAAAAACAGCAGGGCTCAACATTCCTTTAGTTCTTGATGTCATCAGCAAAGGGGCAGCAGGAAGCTGGCAAATGCAGGCAAGAGGCCTGACCATGGAGGCTGGAAAGTTTGATTTTGGGTTCGCCGTCGACTGGATGAGAAAGGATTTGGGAATTTGTCTGGAACAAGCCCGTAAAACCGGAGCTAACCTTCCGATGACAGCTCTGGTTGATCAGTTCTATAGTGAAGTTCAAAACAGAGGCGGCGGAAGATGGGATACTTCCAGTCTGGTGACTCTTTTAAACACTGAACCAAAAAAATAAAGAATTCAAATAATGACTTGAAAGGGGATGTTGCAAAATTCGACTTTTATCGGATTAGCATTTCCCCTTTCTTTTATA
>CANTYJ010000040.1 GCA_947854175.1 uncultured Turicimonas sp.
CACTTCCAACCTGCGTTCATACCGTCCCTTCAATATCTCCAGCACTTTTCCCGGAGATGCATCTAACGGTATGGACCCACTTCGTCTGCGTAATTTCTCCTTTGCAGCACACGTGTCCGCATGCCCCTCGTAGCCACATTCGATGATTGTCAAATTAGTTTCCCGTTATCTTACAAACTACTACATTTAATATGTGACCTCTGAGGGACGCTCCTCTCCCCCTCGGCGTTCGCCGCCACGTGGCTCGGGGACTGTTTCGAACAAGCTCTCAACAGCCACAGAGCCAAAGCGTATGTCTCATGGCATTAAGTAAAGTGCTCCCGACATTATTGCCGTACCCTCGTTGAGCTCCGTTACGACTTACGCACTTGACATAAAGCCATTTCGACGGATTTAAGCGGCTAAAGACAAAGGTTTTTCAAGGTTTAAAAATGCAGTTCCGGCCGCTTCGATTTTCATTATTTTCCCCGTAATCCATCCCGAAGGCATGAGCTTGCGGGCTTGAGAAATTATGAGGCGTCTGCGCCTTAGTATCTCTTCTTCTCTACCGTAATACCTGTCGTCCGGGGAGACCATATTAATGCCAAGATGAAGGTGTTTAACGTTGTAAAACTCAACGAAATCGGTCAGCCAACGTTCGGCCTTTTCAATGTTATCGAATCCACCGTGAGCGTAGAGGAAAAAGCCGTTGTACTTTAGTGTCAGGAACAATGATCCAGAATATGGATTGTCGTTACTAACTCTGGGGCGGCTGTGAGAGGCTTTAACACCGAAAGAGTCCAGCACAGCCATTGTCTCAGCAGCTTTCATGCTTGAGCCGTTATCGGAATGCAATACGAGCTGCCCGGGCTTAACTGCATACATTTGAAATGCTTCTCTTAGAAACTGCTTTGCATAGGATGCATTTTCAGCATCATAAACCTTGGCATGCATTACCTTACGGCTGTAAATGTCTACTAAAACATAGGCTTAAAAGAAGCGCCCACTGTATCTCTTGTCTCTGAAATACGTGATATCCCGGCTCCAAACTTGATTTGATGCTGTAGCCTCATAGGTTGTAGGTTTACCGGTTTTCCTAGGAACACGGCTTTGTTTCCTATGCGCATTAAGTCCTTTGTCCTTAAAGATGTGATAGATTGATATTAACGACACGCTTTTGAATTCGTCATATAACATATTCAAGAGAAATGACCGCTATTATCATTTTTCTAAGCTTGCGACATTTCCTCCATAAAATTATCCATCACCGCACTCAGTTCTTTTACGTTAGACACTCCAAGCTTCCTGTAAGCCGTTTGTCTGTGCGTCTCAACGGTGCGTTTACTCAAGCCTAAAGTTTCAGAAATTTCTCTATTGCTTAATTCTTTTAATGCTAAGGAAAGAATTTGCTTTTCTCTCCTGGTAAGACTATCGAACCTTCTTTTGGCTTCTGAATAAGGAATTTTTAACTCTCTCTCTGAGATATCCCTAGAAACAAGGATCTCTATCAAGTCTAATAGCTTCTCCGGATCTAAAGGTTTCTGCAAAAAATCGCACGCACCAGACTTCATCGCTTCAACCGCCATCGGGACATCTCCGTGAGCAGTTAAAAAGATCACTGGCACAGAAGATCCTCTGGAAGTTAATTCTCTTTGAACCTCTAATCCGTTCATTCCTTCCATTTGAATGTCCAGGATAATGCAGCCTGGAACCGAGGATGCTTCGTCAATCAAAAACTGCTCACCGCTGGAATAGACTTGTACCTCCCAGTCTTCATTCTCTAGCAGAAAACGAATAGCTTTTTGGACATCTTCATCATCGTCAACAACTCTAATTACCGCAATATCTCTGTTCTTTGTATTCATATTTATTTCTTAATTCTTCTTTGCAATGGGTAATGTGAAAGTCACCAATAAGCCGCCCAAAGCACTTCTTGACAGAACTAAATTTCCTCCGGATTTCTCAACAAATGTTCTTACGATCGAAAGACCTAATCCGAGTCCTTCTGCTTTCGTGGATTTCAAACCATGTTCAAACGTTTGGAACCTGTCTTCCGGTAACCATGGGCCATTATCCCAAACTTTAATTTCTACAAACCTAGATGGTTGAAGTTTAGCGGTTATAAAAATAGAGGGGGTCTTTTCTGGAACCACTGCCTCATAGGCATTTTTTATTAAGTTCGAGAAAATCAGTTCTACTTCCAGAGGTTCACCGTAAAGTTCAAGATCTTGGACTCCGCTCAAATCAAACTTACATTCCTTATGGGAAATTTCAAAAATTTTGATCGTATGTACAAGCAAAGGTTTTAAATAAAATAGTTGTGGACAGGCAGTATTATTTTTTACGTAGTCTCTGACTTTCTGAATAATATCGTCGGCTCTGATTACTTGTTCTGTTATTTCTTTTAATCCTCTTCGAAGTTTTTCCGGATCTAAATTTTCTTTTATGATCAGCCGGGTCAAACTAAAGGTATAACACCTAATTGCATTCAAAGGTTGGCGCAATTCATGTGCAAATAAACTGCTCATATGACTAATTGTACCTAACCTCTGCAACTTGCCTAATTTTTCTTCTGTGAGTATTGCCTGCTTCTTTAGCTGTTCTTGCTTTTTAAGCGAAGACGTTAGCTGCGATGTGCGTTTTTGTACTAAATGTTCTGATCGGACAGAATGAAGAAGGAGACCAACAACCAGTCCTAATGCTCCTAAAAAGACAAACCAGTATTCTGCCAAAAGTCTCGAGAAAGACCATTTCCGTTCCGTTGCGTTCGCATCCCGGTCAATTAATCTAAGAATCTTGTCTATTTGAGAGAAGTCGGAAGCAATTCCCCATAACATTCCCTGCTTGGTAGGAGGTAAGCTCAAAAGAATAATACTTAGTTGTCGGGATACATTGGCAGAAACTGACGGTAAGGTACCAATCGTGATATTTGGATAAAGCGCGGTAGAGTGAACACATCGAAGATTAGAATGAATTTTCGGGCAGAGGACGTCAATCTTTAATGAAGGAATGGCTAAGTTCTCCGATTCTGTCTCTAGTTGGCAAGCCGGTAGAACAACGGCATCCCACTTGCCCTCGAGTAGCCCTTCAATTTGCTTATCGAGACCAATGTCTTTTTTAATTAAGCGTTTCTTGAAAGCCTCATATTCTTTAGCTAAATTTGCTTGTTTTTTCCCGAATTCTCCAAATAACAGGAAAAGATTGTCTTCTCCATAGTTAGGATTAAAGAAAACTTTTCTGTTTTTTAATTCTTCTAAATGTAAAAGTTTGTCGGCTTTTGCTCGAATCAAAACCGTTGTACTTTTACCGTAATTCGGATCTAAAGCTCTGTCCGAAACGGCAGTAGCCAAATCTTTAACTCCACTTTTTCCCATCGAAGAAAAAAACGAGGCTGAAGAAATAAATAAATCTACTTCATTATTTTCTATAGCCGACCTTAACTTTCCAGTTGAATAGAAATTAACAATAATCTCTCTTTCCAGCTTCTCTTTTAAGGCTACAACTGTTTCTTTAACTAAGGTCGCTTCCCTCCCTAAAAGGACAGATTCTTCAATACCTAACCGTAAACTATGCATAGCCATGGCCTGGACGGTCAGGAAAAAATAAAGGAAAAGAAAGAAAAGTATCTTCTTCATGGTTGAATCAATGAATAAGCTGTCTCGCCGGCAACTCTTCCAAAGGCTAAAGCTTTTCCGAATCCGCATCCCGGGGTGAAATTTTCCCCGTGAACACCTCCCATAATTTCTCCGGCAGCCAAAACGTTAGGAATTATTTGTCCGTCGTTCTTTACCAATTGAGTTTTATCGTTTACTTTCAGACCGCAATAGGTTCCCATAATTCCTAAGGAAGCAGGCATCACATAAAACGGAGGTTTTTCAATTTTTACCGGCTTCCCGAAACCTCCGGATAAAGATTTGCGGCCAAAAGGCAGTTCCAATCCTTTTTCTACTATCTGGTTGTATTCCCGGATAGTCTTTTCCGTATTTATAGGATGCAGCCCTGCCCTGCGTGCCGCTTCAGCAATTGAGTTAGCAAAATAAACATGTGAAGTATGCTCGTTCAAATTTTTCCAAAGCCTGGCTTCCGGAGGTCTGCTTTCTAACTGCTTTAAACGAATGTTTTCATCAAAAACAATAAAACTTCTTCCATTAGTCTGTTGCAACGCTGTAAGTCCTATGTCTTTATAAGATGTAGATTCATTGGCAAACCTATGTCCTTCCTGATTAAGAATAACAGCTCCTCCGTAGAAAATCATGGTGAAGTCATTCGGATCAGCTGCATTTTGGATGAATCCATAAGAAGGTTTAATAAACTCCGTGTCTATGAGTTGCCCACCCAATTTCAGACCAATCCTATGACCGTCCCCGGTATTTCCGTTTCCGGAAAACACCTGGATATTTTCGAGATCGTTCAAATACTGCTGAAGCATCTTTCGGTTATTTGCAAAGCCTCCTGATGCCAAAAGTGTCACTGCGGTCTTCACTTTTAATCTTTGACCAAGATACTCAACCGTGACAACCTGAGTTTGAGAAACAGGATTTAATTCAATGCCAACTGCTCTGGCAGAGGAGACTATCTTAACGTTTGAATTACGGGCCTTATCCAATAAAAAGAAAACTATTTCATAAGGATTAAAAACGTGTCCTCGTGGAATATCTGATCCACCGGAAGCCCACAAACTCATCGGCCTAATATTATTTTTATAAAGAAAGTCAAATTGAGCTCTTCCCGCCTCTATGAATTTCTGCACTAGACTCGGATCGTTTTTTCCTCCGCCTGCCTCGATTAAATCCCTATAAAAAAAGGCCGGGCTATCTTTTATGTGATTAAGCTTCTGGAAAACGGTGTCCGCTACTGAGAAGTGTCCTCCACACATCTTGCTTGAGCCTCCTATGAGAGGTTCTTTTTCTACAAGTAAAGTAGAGTTAACACCCAGTTCCGATGCTCTGACAGCGCAGGACAAACCTGCCGCTCCTGAGCCAATTATCATTAAATCCACTTCTTCAGGAAACTTTGAAGTTTCTTTTTTGATGAACTCCGAGGCATCAGCTGAAGAGAACAGAACACGGGGCGGTCTAAGATTTAAAAATAAACTAGGCGAAGCGAGGAAAAACCTTCTCAGCATTTTGATCCTTTCCCTGAATGTCTATTTAAATGTTTATATCAGATTAAGAAAGAATAGTCTCCTCACACGCTGTAGTAAAACCCAGCGATATTTTCTGTGCAAAATGTTTGATCTAGATCAGCATACTTACGTATTTCACTTTCTAGACTAAAGTTTACTTAGAGGAGAAAAAACAATTAGTTATCTTCTCTGAGCTTCATATAAGCTGAACAAGGAGAACCTTATGTCATTATCTCGCAGAAACCTTTTGAAGACAGTCGGGCTAGGAACTTTAGCCTCTCTTTCCTATGTGCAAGCTGAAGCTGCCGAATTTGATAAAGAATATGACGTCGTAATCATTGGAGGCGGAGGTGCTGGTCTAGCGGCAGCCTGCAGAGCAGGTGAATTAGGTCTAAAAGCCATCGTATTAGAAAAAACCGGTTTAATTGGCGGTTCTAGCCTATTGTGTGGCGGTCAATTCTCCACTTTCGGAACAGATCTTCAGAAATCAAAAGGAAAAACTGACACAGCCGATATTTTCTACAATGACATGATCAAAACCGGCAAAGGTATGAATGATCCTAAGGTCGTCAAAGCTTTTGTGAATATGTCAAAAATTCAATATGATTTTTTAACTAAGACATTAAATGTTCATCCTAGGGGCGTTATGGCTGCTTCCGGCATGAGTGTGCCGAGAGCCCACACTTTCAACCCGCCCGAAGTAATCAAGGCGATGACCAAGTATGCTAAGGATAGAGGAGTTGAAATTGTTCTTAACGCTAAAGCCAACCGCCTGGTTACAGAATGCGGAACTGGAAAAGTAATTGGCGTTAAGGCCACCATTAATAAAAAGAATGTTGTACTCAGTGCAACTAAAGGAGTGATTCTCGCCGCAGGAGGTTTTTCCAGAAACCCTGAACTCCTTGCTAAATTTAATCCAATCATGGCTAAGGCCGATGCCATTTCAGGCGGTGGCACCCAAGGCGACGGTATCTTAATGGCTCAGGCAATCGGTGCTGATACCTTGGACACAACTTACATCAAGGCCTCTTATGGCTTCAAACTCAAACCGACTATTATTCAAGACATGAGTCTTATTACCTATAGCGGTGCGATCATGATTAACAAGGAAGGGAAACGCTTTACCGATGAGTCTCAGTCTTATAAGCTTCAAGGAGATGCTTCTCTAGCTCAGACTGACGGGTACTCTTATCAGGTATTTGACAAGAACATTCTTGATTATGATGTCAAAAATGATACCCAAGGTATTGAAATGATGACGGCGTTAACTAACGATCCTGCCGGTCAGAAATGGGTTTATTTCGGAGAAACCATTGAAGAAGCAGCAAAGAAAGCCGGCTTGGATCCGAAACAGGTTAAAGAGACAGTGGAAAAATACAACAAAGGCATTAAGGAAGGCCAAGATGAATTTGGCCGCACCTCTCTTACCAGCGGCTTTGGAAAACCCGTTCCACTTGAAAAAGGTCCCTTCTATATCATGCCGACCACAGCCGCCTTGATTGGCACCTACTGTGGTTTGAAGATAAATGAAAAGGCTCAGGTCATTAACGTATTTGGGGAAGTAATACCTTCCTTATACGCCGCCGGAGAATTAACCGGAGGCGTTCACGGAGCAGCTTACATGACTGGAACCGCGTTTGGAAAAGCACTTTGCTTTGGCCGCATAGCAATCGACAGTATTAACGGTTAGTACACAACACAGTAAAAATTCTTTGATTCGGGCAATTAAGTTCCTGAATTAAAAAAAGAGGGCGGAGCCAATTAAAAAGTGCCGCCCTTTGCTGATGTTTTCTATTTATTAAACCCTAATGAGATTTTCATTGGGAGTCACCGTCCACACACGGATACCTTCTATTAATAATTTTTACCTCCGTTTGATATTCTGGAAACAGTGCTGGGAGCAACGCCGATGTTGTGGACAACCTCGCGAATACTGACATTCAGATATTCGAGTTGTTCATCTACGATTCTTCTCGGATGTGGTGGTTTGAACATTACAGTCATCAGTGGCAATCCTCATAATTAATGGCATAAGCATCACTCTCAACAAATTGAAAAGTAAGGAGCCGGTTGCCGGAGACTCTGGCTGACCAAATATCATTCCTGTCACCTTTGAGTTGGTGAAGACGATAGGCAGGTAAGTTCATTTCTTTCACGTCTTTTGCCCGGTTCAACAAGAGCAGACGCTCTGACAGCCTATCTGGGTGAGCAGCCGGAATACCAGCTTTAGAACCGGTTTCAAAAAAATTTTGAAGTTCTTTGTGGAGCCAACTCTTAATCATTGTCGCATTAAGTTATCAACCTTGTTAGTTATCGCTTAGTTTTGCGTTAAACCCAACACTAAGAATATAGGAATCGTAGTTAACAAGCGCCTAAATCTCCTCAATGTCGCTCATTGATAAAATGTTCAAAACTAATTATGGATTATCAAATAAATAAGGAAGCCTCATAAATAATATTACGGAAGCTTCCTACTACGCTCTTTTCAAATTACGGTTTCAAAGAGCTATCCGTTTCTTAAATCACTTCAAGGAACGAGCTGCATTTTCTCCGGCTATCTTTCCGTAGGTCAATCCGATAATAGCGGCAAACCCAACTTCATTTGCATAAGCTTCGTGTCCTGAGGCAGCTCCGGCTGCATAGAGTCCCGGAATGACTTTACCGTTCTTATCGAGAACTTCAGCCTTTGTATTAGTCTTTAAACCACCATATGTTGACTGCATGGATGGTGTGACTAATGCTGCATAATAAGGTGGCTTAACCAATGGATACTGAATCTTCCTATTAAATTCTTTATCGTTTTTAAGTCCGGCTTTGCAGTCATCTATATATTTTTCAACAGTGTTAACAAAGTTTGTTTGATTTACATCAAGCTTCTTTGATAATTCCGGAATACTATTTGCCTTCACAAAATAACCGGCCTCGGCATAATTCCTCATCAGTTTGAGATTATCCATTGCCGTCTGATCGACTACAGCATATGCAATGTGTTCCGGTTGTTTCATCATTGCTTTGCTCTTGAAATTAATTGATGGATGATTCTCATCTACAAATCTTTTGCCATCCTTATTTACAAGTATGGTATAAGGGGTAATAGCTGTGAGAGATACTCCGTCTTTGGCGGTAAGAGGATGGCATAGATAATTTACTTTTATCTGTTCCATCGAGGCTGTCGCGGCTCCCAATTTTTGAGCCATTCTCACACCGTCTCCGGTTAAAGAAGCCGCACCTGTCGTTGGACGGTTCATCCATTCAGGAGCATAGCGCTTTAATAGTTCAGGACTAGCGGAAAAACCTCCGGTTGCAACAATAACAGCCTTGGCTAAAACTTTATAGTCTCCATCAGGAGTGGAAACCTTAACGCCGGTCGCGCGTCCTTTATCTGACAGAATTTCAACAACTTTATTATTAAGACGGTAGGCAATGTTGTCTTTCTTCAGCTCATTACTAAGAGCCTTTACGATATGTGGTCCGGGAGCACTTCCGTCTTTAATAATGTGAAAATATTTATCTTCCTGGAATCTGCCGAACGGTACTCCTAATTCCATTAACCAGTCGACGACCTCTCCTCCTCTCCGGGCGTAAGTTTCAACATTCTCTTTATTGATTGGAACTTTCTTGTCCTTGGCCTGCTTCATCAAAAGATCAACATAATCTTGGGTGGACTTTCCCCGGATTCCTTTTTCTTTAATTAATTTTGTTCCGCCTGCAGTGATTCCTGTAGAAATATTCATTGAATCGCCTGCACCGAGCATGCCTTGTTTTTCTAAAACCAGAACTTTTGCTCCACCTTCATGAGCCGCAATCGCCGACGTCAGACCTGCAATACCTGAGCCGATAACGACAACATCAACCTTCTCATCCTTGAATTTTTGGGCTTTCTTTACTACAGCCGGTGCCACCAAAAGCGGTGAAATATCTTTCGAGGCCTTTTTTAATGCATCTTTGCAGGCGGCGATAATTCCTTGACTACTAAAAGTTGCTCCGGATATGTTGTCAACTTTCAGACTTTGCGCCGAAATTATTTCTTTTGGAATTTGAGCCATTGGAGCATCTGACAAACCGGCAGATTCCTTATGACTAATCACTTTTATGCCTGAAATTTTATTCTTATCTACAGTGACCTCGACTTTTATCGGACCATTTCTTCCTGTGGCGACTCCTTCATAAGTACCTGGAACAAAATTCATTTCAGCGGCAGAAGCAAGACCAATTGAGGAAGCACAAACTGAAAGTGCCAATAGTTTAGATTTTAGTTTTAACACGTCTTTCTCCGTTAAGAATTGAGTTGAGATATGGATAATTTAACGAAGTCAGTACTTAAGTAGTCATTAGCTTAAACTTTGCTAAAAAAGGAGAATTGCGGATGCTGCCTCTGTTGATCTTTTTGATACCTATTATTTGCTCCACGCCTGTTGTTGCAGATGAAAAGGTTGTTTTAGCCGTAAGCTTGGATCCTCCTCAGGACAACAACGTCAAAATAATTCAGCCCACAATTAATGCGCTGGAGAAAGCATTTGGGAAAAATAATCTGGAAATCATACGGCTTCCTCTTCCTGCCTTAGAAGATCGCTTAGAAAATGGAAAAATTGATTTCTTTCTTTCGACTTCAGGACTGTCCCGGAGGATGACACAAAAAGGCTCTAAAGAATTAGCCACAATGATCTCCGATCGTCTTCCGGATCCCAACAATGCTTACGGGACTTTATTTATTGCCAAATCGGATAGTTCAATTAATACTGTCTCTGATATGAAAAATAAATCAGTGGCAATTAACCTTAAAGGCGGATTTTATGGGCATCAGATTGGGTTAGGTGAATTATTTGATGGAGGATATGACCCGCATCATTTCTTCGGAAAAACAGAATTTGTCGGACGTGATCTAAGAAAAGTAGTGGATGCGGTGGCGACTGGTAAAGCAGAAGTCGGTCTTCTGTCGACCTGTTTCTTGGAAGATACTTATCCGAAAGAAGATAAGATTTGGAAGCTCATAAAACCGATCGGTCTTAAGCTGGACTCTCCTTATTGCATGTCTTCAACTAAACTTTATCCCAACTGGTCGTTTTCCTCCATGCCGGAAACTCCCCCTGAAGTGGCTAAGCAAGCAATTCTTGCTTTATTAACAATGCCAAAGGTAGCCGGAGGTTACAGCTGGAGCATTGGAACAGACAGCAGAAAATCTGATGAATTATTTAAGTCTCTACAGCTTGGTCCTTTCAGTTTTTTAAACGATTGGTTCTCAAAAGAGTTGTGGAACCGTTATTCCACTTGGATTACCTTTATTTTTATTCTGCTAACTTTCTTTTCCATTACCTCTTTTGTTTTGAGTAAGCTTGTTAAACGAAGAACCAAGTCACTTAGTGACGCTCTTGAAAAACAAAAGATCCTTCAGAGAAAGGCTCAAACAGCACTGGAAAAAGCTGCCACTTTAGAGAAACTTGGGATTGTCGACCAAATGAGTTCTATTTTGGCGCATGAGCTCAGGCAACCATTTACTACCATCAAAGCGTTTTTATTTGGAGCTAAACGTAAAGCTGAGAAAGGAGCTTTGTCCAACGAACAGTTCTTAGAAATTTTGCAAAAAATTCAGAAGCAAACAGACAGATTGGAAGATATTGTTGATCAGGTAAGAGCTTATGCAAAACGTAAAAAGCCTGAAGTAAAAGTCTTCGATTTCGGAAGAGTTACCAAATCCGCCATCAACAACTTTAAAGATTGCGGAAACTACCACGGAAAAATAGTGGGAAAGATTGAACAAGGAATCAAAGTCAGCGGTTCTGCTCTTGAGATTGAACTTGTTCTTAATAACCTTCTTAAAAATGCGGCAGAATCTTTAGCCTCTGGTGATACTTCAAAACCGGAAATTGTAGTTATGCTCAAAAAATCGGGAGACACAGCAGAACTTTCCGTTTCAGACAATGCTAAAAATATTTCTTCTCTAAAAGCAGAAGCAACTCCTTTTTCTTCAAGTAAACAAGACGGTCTTGGTTTAGGTCTTTTAATCGTTAAATCAGTAGCCGGAAACCATGGAGGAAGTTTTAAACTTGAATTGAACACCCAAAAAAACGGTGCCATTGCGACTCTTATATTGCCTTTAAGCCATGAAAACTAACAAAAGAGAAAAACCTATTATTAGAATCATCGATGACGATCTTGATCTTCTCGAAGGATTAACTTATATGCTTGAAGAGGAAGGTTGGCGTGTTAAAACGTATCCTAATGCCGACTCATTTTTGACATTGGACGATCCTGACTGTCCGGGCTGTCTGATTCTTGACTACCTAATGCCTCACACAAACGGAGTAGAACTTCAAAAACAATTAAAAAACAGAGGTTTTACGCAACCCGTGATTTTTCTTACTGCGCATGCAGATTTAGACATGGCCATTTCTGTATTTACTAAAGGAGCATTTCACCTCTTAAAAAAACCTGTTGAACCTCTTACGCTCCTACAAACTATTAAAGAGGCTGTTTTAAAAGATAAAATTTCCCGCAAAAATTTCAACTACTCTGATTTGAGCACTCGGTTAAATTTACTATCTAATAGAGAACAACAAGTAATTCGATTGGCCAGAGATGGACTGATGAATAGCCAAATTGCCGAAAGACTAAACCTAAGTGAAAGAACGATCGAGAGTCACCGGTTTAATGCGTATAAAAAACTTGGAATTACAACGATTGAGGAATTAGAACTTCTTAAACCGAAATAGTATTAATTTAGCGACTTATTTCGATGGATTCTCATCTAACGCTTGATTTTTTATAGACTATTAACTTTGCTTATTCAAACTTGCAACGGCTTTATTACCAAGTCTTCGCCTTGAAGTCTCTATTTTTCTTCTGAAAGATCATCAAAATATGATTGATAAGGAAGAATAAGAAACTTAGTGTTTCCCATTACATACCTTTTACCTAAAAAAGCTCTTCTTTACATCCAAAGGATTACTTTTTACAGACTCCAACCTGTTCCGCAATTCTTCGTTCTTTCCGAAAATACTCCTATCAAGTTTGTATTTCAAATCAAGACAAGGAGAAGTTATGAAAAGACGCAATTTCATTAGAACAAGTGCAGGAAGCCTTCTTGCTTCAGTCTCTGCTTCAGTGCTGGCCAGCACTAAATTAAAAGGCGATGAAAAAATGATGCCTGTGGACACCTTAAACCATGAACCCGGTTGGGATAAGGAACCCGTTGAAGTCCTCGAAATCAAAGGTGTCCGAATCGGCGAAGGCAGACCTAAAATCATCGCTTCAACAACAGCCAAAACGCCGGAATCCTTTATTGAATTGGTAAAAAGCTATAACGCCCGGCCGGAACTAGATATGATCGAACTGCGCCCGGATTACATTGGAGAAATTTCCGGCAAGGAATTCGCAAAATTAACTAAGCAGGTTTATGAAATTGCTAAAAATAAACCGATTCTCATGACTTTCCGTGACAAAACTGAAGGCGGCGGAAGACATGTTTCTGACGAGTTCTACCGTGATTTCTATTTTGATGTCTTGGACAACGGCAAAATCGATTTGATTGACATCGAAATGTTTAGAAACGCTGATATCTGCAAGCAGATTGTTAAAAAAGCCAAAGAAAAAGGCGTCAAAGTTGTAATGAGTGACCATGAATTCGGTTGGACACCTTCTGAAGCTGAAATTATCCGCAGACTTCTTCTGCAGGAACAGTTAGGTTCCGACATCCTGAAAATCGCTGTCATGGCTCACAATACAGGTGATGCACTGGATTTAATGGGAGCCACCTGGAAAGTAAGAAACTTCTACTCTCGTAAACCGATGCTCACAATGGCTATGGGCAAGTACGGTGTAATGAGCAGAATGACCGGTGAGTTTACCGGTTCCGACATCACTTTCTGCATGGTTGGCGGCAAACCCTCTGCTCCGGGTCAAATCCCAAGTGAAGAAGCAGAAACTATTCTGAACTCTATTCACAAAGCAATGTACCCATCCAAATAATCTTCACTGCTTTCGGGGGTCGCGGCCCCCGAAGAGGAAATATTCATGACTTATAAACAAACTCTTATATCTGCACTGGTCGTTATTTCATTGGCATCCTTTGCACATGCGGCGTCATTTAACCCGGGAACTTACACTGCGGTTGCTAAAGGCAACGGCGGAGACGTTCCGGTGACTGTAACCTTTAGCGCAAATTCAATTGAAAAAATTGAAGTCGGTAAAAACAAAGAAACTCCGGGTATTGGTTCTGTAGCAATTGACACTCTTCCAAAAACTATTATCTCCGGACAAAGTCTTGGTGTTCAGGTTGTATCGGGTGCCTCAATAACCAGTAAAGCCATCCTGGCTGCGGTTGCTGCTTGTGTAAAGAAAGCCGGCGGCAATGTTGATGAACTTTCCAAAGCTCAAACAACAAAGATGGCCGCACCGGCTCAAACCTTAAATACCGACATTGCTATTGTCGGTGCCGGGGCTGCAGGTCAGACAGCTGCCATCAGGGCTTCTGAATTAGGCAAAAAAGTTATCCTAATTGAGAAAATGCCATTTGCAGGCGGTGCTGCAGCTGTAAACGGCGGTACCGTGGTAATCCAAGGCTCCAAGATTCAGAAGGAGGCGGGTGTAAAAGATGACTCACCTGCCATCATGACTGAGGACTATATCAAGAACGGTCACAATCTCAACGATCGCCGTATGCTCTCTCTGTACGTAAACAATGTTGGTCCCATGGTTGATTGGGCAACAACTTACGCAGGAATGAAATTAAATACGAAAGCCGGATTTACCAATGAAGCAGAACATTCAAAGCCCAGAGTAATGAGATGGATTGACGGTGCACAAGGTGCAACCCGTTATCTCAAAGCAGCCGTTGAAAAATCGGGAACCAAAGTACTTTTAGGCACTCCTGCAAAAGAATTAATTGTCAAAGACGGCAAAGTCACCGGCGTAAAAGCTCAAGCTTCTGATGGTACGTTGTACACCATCAATGCTCCGGCAGTCATCCTCACAACCGGGGGTTTCGGTGCTAACAAAAACATGCTGACCGGAAACCTGAAGAATGCCCTTTATTACGGTGTGAAGAGTTCCAACGGTGAAGGTCATCAGATGGCAATGAACGTAGGGGCTAAAACTCAGATGATGAATCTCGGAAAGATTTACCCGAACGGCATGGAAGTCGCACCCGGTATCGCAAAATCGACCATCTGGTCCAACAAGGCAGCCTTTGAAGACAATTCCGGAATCATGGTCAATAAATCAGGTAAGAGAGTCATTAGTGAGCTCGATACCAACCATAACATTAAGAATGAAGAAGTCAAACAAGGCGGCAAACTTTTCATTCTCATGGATGAACCCACTTATCAGGCTTTCCTAACTAAGCTCAATATCACCGGTATCAGCAAGGAAGACATGGATAAATGGCTCGCCCAGGAGGGTAAAGGTTATCCGATTGTTGTCAAGGCAAACACCATAACAGACGTAGCCAAAAAGGCCGGGGTTGACGGAGCTGAATTGACAAAAACTGTCGCAAAGTACAACAAGTTTGTCCAGGATGGAAAGGACGCTGACTTTGGCAGACCTTCCAAGTTCATGAAGAAACAGATTGCTTCTGAAGGTCCGTATTACATCGTTGAACAGCAACCAAGGTTTGCTACAACCATGGGTGGAGTTGTCACCAATGACAAACTCAATGTTGTCGACAAAAACAATAAACCGATTGCCGGATTATTTGCAGCAGGCGAATTGGTCGGTAGTGCAATGGGCGATGATTCTCCTCCGGGAGGCAACATGGCCTGGGCTATGACAAGCGGAAAATTAGCAGCTGAGCAAGCCGTCAACTCCTTGAACAAATAACCGAAGCTATCATGAAGAGAAGAAACTTATTCAAAGCTGCAGCTCTTTTGCCGGCTGCGGGTGCCGGTTCAATTATCTCAACTGCACAAGCAATGGAAAAGAAAGACAGACCTCTTCAGGCAATCGCTCTTTGTGCAATTGAACTTCCGCCGGAAGAATTTGCCCTTCAGGCAAAGAAGGCCGGATACGAAAAAATGGGCTTAAGAATCCATCCCATCGTTCCCGGGGCTTTAGCTCATGAGTTCAAAGCCGGAACACCGGAAATCAAGGCTTTCAAGCAGCATCTGGCCAACACCGGCATCGTGCTTCATGGAGTTGACGGTTTTGCTATCAACTCTAATACCAATCCGGCAGAATTCCACTCTGTCATGGATGCTTGTGCCGAACTCGGTGTAAAAAACCTTACGCTGTGCGGAGATGCTCCGGACAAAGAAAAGTTTGCCAGAGTCATTCAGGACATGGCCGATTACGCAGCTCCTCGCGGATTCAATATTGATGTTGAATTCATGATCTGGAGAACGGTGGGAACTCTTGAGCAAGCCTACGAATTGGTTAAGATGGCAGACAGAAAAAACTGCACCATAGCGGTTGATTCCCTACATCTTTATAGATCCGGCGGAAGTCACTTTGACCTGGATAAGATACCTCAGCGATATTTGGGTGAAATCCATTTATGTGATGCCGTTATCAATGGTCCTATCGATCCGAAATTGGTAGCAGCCCAAAGAGCCGGCACTCTCAAACTTGATTCAACTCAGGGCACTCCTAAAGGATTTGAAGGTGTCGTAAGAGAAGCCCGTGAAGGCAGGTTAATCCCCGGAATCGGAGAATTACCTCTGGTTGACTTCCTTAAGCATATGCCTGAAAGACCCATTGGAGTTGAAGTTCCATTGCCCGGTTATCGGACACAAAGAGTTTTTGACTTAACTTACAAGTATAGTCAGGACGTTTTGAGTCAACTCTAGTCGAGTTTAGGTATTGATCCGGTTGCCCGGGAGACCCGGGCACCAGGTGTTTATAACCCTTTGGTTAATATGAAAGTTCGAATTCTGATACTAACAAAAACACACTATGAAGCATCAAAAAATCCTGTTAGCTAAAGAATTACCTTAGTATATTTTTTCAAAATTGAAAGTTATTATCTAGTTTACCTTTTAAGAATTAAATTATTTCGAATCCTCGATAACCTTGTATTAATGCTCTATTTAGTAAACCTTCAAGCAAAAGGCCTCCTTAGAATCATTAATCGCTGTTTTGGTCTTTTGATTTTCTTCATCACCACAAATACTTTGTCGGTGACTTCAGTTTTTGCATCTCCGGAAACGATAAAAATCGGTTACGCTTACGGATTAGAGCTTTATCAGGAAAACGTTACGATAAAAGAAACACTTCAGGCATTACATGCAAGAATCAAAGGAGTGGATTTTCAACTGATTCCTTTATCTCCCTTAGATACTCTCTCAGAAATCAAAGAACAACATGTAGATTTCTTAATCGGGCCCAGCAATTTTTTCGTTGAATTCAGAAACTCGATCCCGCTTACCTATCTTGCGACCCGTATCAGAGCCGACGGTAAGGATGCTTCAAAAACAGTTGGAAGCACAATCGTTGTTAGAAGTGAGAGAAACGATCTGAACGTGCTGAAAGATTTAAAAGGAAAGAAGGTTGCGGCCTCTATGCCAAATTCTCTTGGCGGTTGGTTAGCGGCAGTCAGAGAAATAAAAAATCTTCATGACGACACTGACAACTTCTTTTCCAATGTTCATTTCCTTCAGTTCCAGACACCGGATGTCGTCTCTTCCGTCCTTAATGGAAATGTTGACGCCGGCATCCTTACAACCTGTGTTTTGGAGCAAATCGAAAAATCGGGAATCATTCAAAAAGGAAGTCTTAAGGTCATCAATCCGCAGCCGCTGGATAATTCGGTTTTTTCATGTATACGTTCGACTTCGGATCTTTATCCCGACATGTCCTTGGCCGCTCTTTCAGGAACACCCGAATGGTTAACCCGTGAAGTCACAATAACATTACTTTCTATGAAACCATTTGATGGCTACAGATGGTCTGTCGAGCACGACCAGTTTTCCATTGAACAGTTAATGAAAGATTTAGGACTCGGCCCTTATTCATACTTGAAAGACACTTCTATCAAGGGGCTTGTTATCAGGTTTAAGAATGAAATTCTTATCACTATTCTTATTATTTTATTTTTGATATGTAATGAACTTTACCTTCGACGTTTGGTTAAACAACGAACCAACGCACTTTCAAAAGCGCTGGAAGAAAAAGAACTGGCCAACGAAGAAGCAGCTCTAACCAGAGCAAGATTTTCTGCTTTAGAAAAAAGAGGAATTATTTCTCAGCTTGGGACTATCATTGCTCACGAATCCAAGCAACCAATCGGAACTCTTTCCAATTATCTCGCTATTCTCCAGCTCCACCTTAAGAAAAACAAAAGCAATGACCACTTCCAGGATGAAATCCTGGAAACCATGGGTGAACAAGTAGAAAGATTAAATGCTCTGGTCAATTCCGTGCGGAATTTTGCTAAAAAGAGACACGATCCCCTCATAAAAACTGATCTTGTTCTTATCTCGAGAAAGGCGTTGAGAAATTATGAAGCAACGGAACCCGGCATCAAAAAAACAAAAGTTAAATTCAAAACAAAACTTCCGGTGGCATATGTTTTGTCAGAACCGTTGGCCCTGGAACTTTTGATTCTTAACCTGATTAAAAATGCCTATGAGGAAGCCTCTGCAAATTCAAGAGAAGCTCCAGAAATCAATATTTCCATTAAGGAAATAGAAGATGACCGTTACCAGTTTGAGATTAGTAACTCCGGTCGGGAAATGACCGATGCTGATATCAGAAGAATTACTTCATTGGGTGAAAGTGTCAAACCGGAGGGGCTGGGACTGGGACTTTCAATTATTAGAGGAATTGCTGATCATTTTGGTGCTGATATTAAGTTCAAGAGGCGCACAGGAGGTGGTGTGAGTGCTTTCGTTTTTTTCAGCAAATACAGAGAAGGAGAAAAGAACAATGTATGACGTTTTGGAAATTTCTGAGCTCCAATCAAAGGTTCTTATCCGAGTTATCGACGATGATATTGACTTTTTAAAGTCTCTGGGCTTGTTACTTGAAATGACTGGTTGGAAAGTCGTTAAATACAACTCCGCCAAGGACTTTTTATCCGGTGAAGCGTTTGAAGTTCCGGGTTGCATTATTCTTGATCTGAGGATGCCGGAAATGACGGGAATGGAATTGCAACGGCAACTCTCGAATCTAAATAAGATTCATCTTCCCATCATATTTTTAACGGGACACGGTGATGTTGACTCTGCTGTTTATACGTTAAAACACGGCGCATTTGATTTTCTTCAGAAGCCTGTCAATCCTTTACTTTTAAATAAAATCGTTGAGGCCGCCTCCAAAAAGAACCTCGAACTTCTGCCTGAGACTATTCTTAGACAACACGAAATGGTCAAATACCGTTCGTTGACTCCTAGAGAAAAAGAAATATTCCGGTTGGCAGCTTCCGGAAAAACCAACAAGGAAATTTCTCAGCTTCTTAATATTGCTCTTCCCACAGTAAAGATGCACAGAAGTAATGCATTTGAAAAATTAAACATACATTCATCAGTGGATGCATTAAAAATGTTCGAAGCTCTTGGTCTTGCAGGTAAAGAAGATGATTTATAGAAGAAAATTATTGGCAGCTCTTGGAACGACTTGGAGTTTTGGAGTTTTTGCAGAACAGCATGCAGTTAAAATCTGGGATGTAATCATTGTCGGAAGCGGTGTAGCAGGCTTATCAGCAGCCTGTTCGGCACTTCAAGCCGGAGCAAAAAGTGTTCTAATTCTGGAGAAAGGTCCTGTTGTCGGTGGTCATTCCATTCTTTCCACCGGTTATGTTGCCGGTGTCGACCGAAAAAGACAGGAAAAATTAGGCATAAAAGATTCTCCGGAATTAATGTTGCAGAACATGCTGGACATCGGCGGAGGTAAAAATGATTATGAGTTGGCAAAGATCGTCTGCGACAATTCCGAAAGCGTTATAAACTGGTTGGAAGATCTTGGCGTAAAATGGGACGACAGAATCTTTCAAACCGTCGCCGGACTTCATCCCAGAAGTCATATCACCAGTCTGGTAAGAGCGGGCTATGACTACGTCATGGCACTTTTACAGTATGCAGTGAACCACGGTGCAACTTTAAAACTTAAGACTAAAGTAACCGGATTGATTACTGAAAACGGAACTGTAAAAGGAGTCATTGTTCAGAATATAAACGGAATGAGTCAAGAGTTTATTGGGAAAACGGTCATTTTAGCGACGGGAGGTTTTACCGCCAATGTTGAACTAAGAACCAGATATGACCCGAGACTGGGAGAAATTTTTCCGACAACCGCCAATCCTTTTGGTTCGACCTTTGACGGAGCAACCGGAGACGGACTCCTTATGGCTCTAGAGTTAGGAGCAGCGACTAAGGATGCGGAGTACCTGCAACTTATTCCGTTCTGGGGCGGCAGATTACTGGATTACGTCGGTGGAGATATTTATGTCAATATCGTTGGCAAACGTTTTGTAAACGAAGCTGCTTCTTGGAAAGAAGTTTCAGAAGCTATTCTTCAACAACCTCAATGTGAAATGTGGGCAATAACCGACTCTCAATCACAAAAAGGAGCTAGCCTCGGCATCAAACTTATAAAGAAGGTAATAAAAAAAGCTAACACTGTAGAAGAGATGGCCTTAGAAATGAAAGTCTCTCCGAAGGTGTTAAAACAAACTCTTGACGAATATAACAGCAATGCAAGAATAGGATTAGACCCATTGTATGGAAAGAACTTGTTTACTCAAACCATAGATCGGCCTCCATATTATTTTGGTAAGGAAAAGCTGGGAGTCCATTTCTGTTGCGGCGGGATTAAATTTAATAAAAACGCACAAGTCGTTAAGACAAACGGGGCAATTATTCCGCGTCTATATGTTTGTGGAGAAGCTTCAGGGGGGCCGCACGGCCATGACAGAATGGGGGAGTTGCTCTAATGTCTGCTTTCGTGTTTGGAAAGATTGCGGGTACACATGCAACCAAGCTAAGTTGACAAGTTGAGGCTAGATGAATTCTAGGAAGACAAACCCATTAACAACCTAAACCTGTTAATGGATTTATGTCTGCTTATTCCTCTATGCAAGATTACTCACTGGAAGAAAGAAACGTGGTTATACCGACGAAAAGCGTCAGAAACAATCGTATGTATCTCTTCAAAAACTCTGGGTTCATTTGGAGGTAAG